>JANXYI010000123.1 GCA_025350085.1 Deltaproteobacteria bacterium | reverse complement strand
CCAAAGTCGCCGCCGCCGCCGGAAAAGCCGCCGTCCCCGCCACCGTCGCCGCCGCCGAAGCCCCCGCCGCCACGGCCCCGGAAGATGCTGGACAGGATGCCGAGCACGAGCCCGATGAGGAAGGACGAGTCGTTGCCGCCGCTGCCGGAGCTCGGGCCAAAGCGGGAGCCGTTGCGCCGGTAATAGGCCACAGCCAGGAGCACGACCAGGAGGATCAGGCCCAGGGTGAAGAGCGGGAAGCCGGAGTCGCCGCCAGCGGTGGGGGGCTCAGCCGGGGCGCCCTGTGCCGGGGTCTCAGGCCCCGCGGCCTGGGCCTCATCGCCCAGGGCCTGGCGGATGGCGGCCACGCTCTGGGTGAACCCCTGGGCATAGCGCCCGGCCTTGAACAGCGGGACCGTGATCTCCTGCTGGATGCGCCTGGCGCGCAGGTCCGGGATCCTGTCCTCGATGCCCCGGCCAATCTCGAAGCGGACCTTGTGCTCGGCCTGTGCAACCAGGATGAGCACCCCGTTGTTCTTGTCCTTCTGCCCCACGCCCCACTCGCGCGCCACGCGGTTGGCATAGGCCGCGATGTCCTCGCCCTGCAGGCCCGGGATGGTCAGGACCACGATCTGGTTGCCGGACTGCTCCGCATAGCCGCGCAGGGACTCGGCCAGGCCGTTCTTCTCGGCAGCAGTGAGCAGCCGGGCGTTGTCCACCACCCACTGGCCGCCGTGGGCCGGGATGTCGAGGGCATTGGCAGCTCCATGGAACAGGAGCAGGGCGGCGAACAGGCCGCAAAGCAGGAGCAGGAGCTTGCGCATGGGCTGAACCTGCGGCGCCTTACGGCTTCTTGTCGAAGCTGACCTTGGGCGCGGTCTTGGCGGCCTCCTCGGCCTGGAACACCTCGCGCTGCTTCACGTTGGCCATCATGGAGTTGACCATGCTGCCGGGGAAGGTGCGCACCTTGATGTTCAGGGCCGTGACCGCGCGGTTGTAATTGTCGCGCTCGATCTTGATGCGGTTCTCCGTGCCCTCGAGCTGGGTCATGAGCTCCACGAAATGCTTGTCAGCCTTGAGGTTCGGGTACTGCTCGGAGACGACCATGAGCTTGCCCAGGGCCGCGGAGAGCTGCCCCTGGGCCTGGTTGAACTCGGCCAGCTTCTTGGGGTCGGTGACGGTCGCGGCGTCGAGCTTGACCTGCGTGGCCGAGGCGCGCGCCTTGATGACCGCGGTCAGGGTCTCGTTCTCGTGCGAGGCGTAGCCCTTGACCGTCTCCACCAGGTTGGGGATGAGGTCCAGGCGGCGCTGCAGGGCGCTTGAGACCTGGCCGGTCATCTGGTCAGCCTGGGCGTCCAGGGTGATGATGGCGTTGTTCATGGAGACCATGGACGCGCCGCCGAGCACGAGCAGGGCGAGCAGGGCGAGGCCGACGATGGCGATGGGTTTCATGGGGTGGTGCTCCTGTTTGGTAGCGGCCTGGCTTAGGCCATGCGGATGGCGGGAGAATGCGCATCACGCCTGCTTCTGTCAAGGCCTGCGGCCATGGATGGACCGGCGTTCCGGCATTGCCAGGGCCGGGGCACTGTGGCTATAGACGTACCAGCAGACCCAAAGGGAGGCGGCGCATGGGCAGCAGAAGCATCCGCGAGCGCATCGACTGGCTGTGGCAGCTGGGCCGCCAGCATTCCAGCGACTTCTGCGGGCCGGACGCCAGCCTCGCGCGCAAGCGCTACCTGGCCGAGCACCCCACGCACCTCATGGTGCTCAAGTGCATGGACGGCCGCATCCACATCCCCTACGCCACGAACACGCCGCTCGGCATCATCGAGCCCCTGCGCAACCTTGGCGGCATGTTCCACATGGGCTGGCCGTACCTGGGCGAGGTGGTGGCCAACTCCGTCACCGACGCCGTGGAGCGCGGCAGGCGCGCGCTCATCATCATCACCTACCACTTCTCCAAGGGCGATCCGGGGCGCGGCTGCGCCGGATTTGGCTACGACACCGCGGCCAGCATCCGCTACGTCCAGGAGATCAAGGGCCAGATGGAGCACACCTTCGGCTCCGCGCGCCAGACCGTGTACCCCGTGGTCTTCGGGTTCGAGACCGACGAGGACGCGCTCATCCTGCATGGGCCGGGCGGCGAATGGAACCTGGCCGAGGTTGAGGGCCATCCCGACGAGGAGACGCTGGCCCGCGAGCTGCGCCAGCTGTACCCGGACATGCCCGGCCGCATCCTGGCCGACCTCCTGCCGCTGGTTGTCGGCAACATCCGGCACATAGCCGCGACCCGGGCCTCAAGCCGCCAGATCGCGGTGGAGCACCGCGAATGGGTCATCTGCATCGGCCGGGGCTTCGACTTTTTGCACGAGCCGAACATGGCCCTCATCGTCGGGCCCTTCAGCCCGGATCTCTCCGGCCCCATCGCCATGGCCGCGGGCATCATCCGCTCGAACATGGAGTTTGGGCGCATCCCGGACGACGGGTTCCTGCTCCTGGCCTCGGCCCCGTACCGCGAGGCGGGCATGGACCGCGCCCGGGCCGAGCTCAAGGCGCGCTTCCTCTCGCAGTTCGCCGACGAGGTCATCGGCCGGGAGTGGCCGGACCTGTACCCCAAGATGATCCGCGAGACCGCGGTGCTGGACTGGAACACCAGGCACCTGGAGAGCCTCGGCCCGGCCACGGCGTAAATCCGCCCGGAACAACGTCTGGAACAACGTCCGGAAAAACGCCGGGGGCAACGCTCAAGACAGAGGCCTGCTTTCCGGGCCCAATTCTGCCCTTGCGGGGCGGCTCATTTTCTGTGGCGCGCGGCCAAAACCTGCGGCCAACATGCTGCCCTGACTCGCATTTCCAATTTGGCCTCCCCGCGCGGAACAGGGTTTTCATTCCGGCCCGGGGATGCTATCAACCCTCACCCGAACACAGCTGCCCCCAAGGAGGACACCCTGATGATTCCCGACGAGCTCAAGTACACCAAGTCCCACGAGTGGGCCAGGCTGGAGGGCGAAAGCGCCACGATGGGCATCACCCATTTTGCCCAGGAGCAGCTGGGCGACCTGACCTACGTGGAGCTGCCCAAGGTCGGCGCCACCCTCACCGCCGGGGCCGAGATGGGCTCCGTGGAGTCGGTCAAGGCCGCCAG
>JANXYI010000305.1 GCA_025350085.1 Deltaproteobacteria bacterium | reverse complement strand
CTGGACATCCTGGAAGCCGTCGGGGCCGGGGTGGACATGTTCGACTGCGTGCTGCCCACCAGAAACGCCAGAAACGGGACGCTGTATACCTCAAAGGGCAAGGTCAACATCCGCCGGGCCGAGTTCCGCGAGGACGACTCGCCCCTTGACCCGGACTGCGGCTGCTACACCTGCCGCACCTTCAGCCGCGCCTACCTGCGCCACCTGTACGTGGCTCAGGAGCTGCTCTCCTACCGGCTGAACACCCTGCACAACGTGACCTTTTTCCTGGATCTGACGCGCCGGGCGCGCGAGGCCATTGCCCAGGGCCGCTTCGCGGCGCTCAAGGCGCGCTACCAGGACATCTTCCGGCCCGGGGCGGACCCTGAGGCCGATGCCGGAGCAGACATATGAAGCGTTTCCTCGCCCTCGCCCTCCAGGCCCTGGGCGCGCTGACGCTCATCGGGCTGGTGGCGGGCACGGTGCTGGTGCTCACGGCGGGCTTTTGGCTGCGCATGGACGATGCGCCGAAACCGGCCGAGGCCATCGTCATCCTGGCCGGGGACGCGCGCCGGGCCATCCACGCCGCGGACCTGTACCACCAGGGCCTGGCCCCGGTCATTTACATCAGTCGGCCCCGATACGAGCCGCCGCAGGCCCTGTGCGACCTGGGCTTTGACTGCCCGCGCCAGGAGGACCAGATGCTGCGTGTGCTGGAGCTCAAGGGCGTGCCGCTGACGGCGGTGCGCGTCTACGGCCAGGACCTGATGAGCACGGTGGAGGAAGGGGAGCAATTGCAGCGCGAGCTGGGCCAAGGCACGGGGCGTCTTCTCATAGTGACTTCCGCCTACCACTGCCGCCGGGCCAAGCTGATCCTGTCCGGCATCCTGCGCGGGCGCGAACTGATCATGACGCCCACGCCCTACGAGCGCTTTGACACCAAGTGGTGGGCGCACCAGGGCTCGTCAGCGGCCGTGGTCTCCGAGGTGGCCAAGTTCGTCTTCAGCTTCCTGGGCACGCCGTTCCGCTCGCGCCCGGCGCTGACAAACTGATTCAGCCGGATTTCTTCCGGCAGTCCGGGCAGGTGCCGTAGAGGTCCATCTTGTGCCGCGCCAGGCTGAAGCCGTAGCGCGCGGCCAGTTCCTCCTGGCGCTTCTCGATGAGCGGGTCCACGATCTCGGTGGTGCGGCCGCAGGCCTCGCAGATGAGGTGGTCGTGGTGCTCCACGCCGAAGTGCGGCTCGTATCTGGTGATACCGTCGGCAAAGCTCACGGCCCCGGCCAGGCCGCACTCGGTCAAAAGCTTCAGGGTGCGGTACACCGTGGCCTGGCCGATGGAGGCGTCGCGGCGCTTGATCTTGGCGTAGAGCTCCTCGGAGGACACGTGGCCGGGCTCGGACAGGAAGATGTCCAGGATGAGCCTGCGCTGCGGGGTGATCTTGAGACGGTGGGCCGCAAGATAGCCGGCAAAGACCTCCAGGGGGGTCTTGCCGGGGGGAATGCCGGGGGGAGATGTTGCGGCGCTCATGTTTGCCTCGTCATCCTTGCCTCGTCGCCTTTGCCTCGTCACCTTTACCTCGTCACCTTTACCTCAACATCCCTGCCTCATAGGGAATGCCCGCGCCCCAGTCAATGCCGCCTGGCCCATGATTTCCCGCCTAACGGGGTCCGGGAAGCCATTGACAGCGCGCCCGGCCTGGGGTCTAGTGTTCCCTCGCCGCCTGCGGGCGGAAAATTACGGAGGCACGGCTCAACCATGATCGAACTGTCTTTGTGGGTGCTGGGCGCGGTGGTCGTCCTGGGACTCGTGGCCTGCCGCCTGGCGCGCAAGCCCAAGAAGCAGCACGACCTGGAGCTTCTGGACTTCGACTTCGAAAAGATCAAGACCTACGAGAAGGACGGGCGCAAGTACCCGTTCTCCTACTGACCCCCGCCCCCTGATCCCTTGGCCCCGGCCTTCAGCCGCTCGGCCTCCACGCGCACGAACTCGGCCAGGGTCACGTTGCCCGCGCTCCCCTGCACGGCCTGGGCAAACCCGGCGAACAGCGCCTCCACGCGGCCGTCGTCGGCCATGAGCACCCCGCACTCGTCCCCGCCGCCGCACTCCAGCACCGCGGTGGCCACATCGGCCACGCGGATGAGCTCCGGGGCCACGGCCAGGCCGAAGCTGCGCGCCTCCTCGTCCAGCAGCTCCACGGTCAGGCCCGTTTCGGACAAAAGGCCGAGCACGTCCTCCAGGATGTCCGCGGGCACGCGCAGGGCCTTGGCGGTCTCGGCCAGATTCTGCGGGGGCAGCCCGGCCTCGAAACGCTCGGCCAGGTGCGCCAGGGCGAGCAGCGCCGCCTTCTGGCGCGAGAGCGGCGAGAGGGTCTCGGACAGCCCGCGGCGGACATAGGCGTGCAGATGCTGGGTGGCAAAGGCGATCTCCGCGCCCAGCAGCACCAGCACCCAGCTGATGTACAGCCAGATCAGGAACAACGGGAGCTGGGCGAAGCTGCCGTAAATGGCGTTGTACTTGGTGAAGCCGATCTGCCAGTGGATGTAGGCCCACTGGGCGATCTGCCACACGGTGCCGGCCACCACGCCGCCCACGGCCGCGGCCTTGAGCTTCACGCGCGTGTTGGGGATGAAGGCGTAGGCAAAGGTGAAGCCCAGCCAGACCAGGGCCAGGGAGATGGTCTTGAGCAGCAGCCGCTCCAGCCATTCAAAGGCCGGGTTGCCGATGAAGGCATGCACCATGTCCGTCTTCTGCAGGGCCACGGTGAAGCTGGCGGCCGCCAGCACCACCAGCGGACAGATGACGATGATGGAAAAGAAGTCCGTGAACTTGCGCCAGCTGGTGCGGTCCTTCTTCACCGCCCAGATGGTGTTGAAGGCGCGCTCCACGTTGCCCACGGTGGTGAATACGGTGACGAGCAGCGCGGCCACGCCCAGCCAGCCCAGGGTCTTGACGTTGGTGTTGCCGATGTACTGGAGGATCTTGTCCACCACCTCGGTGCGGTCCGCGGCAATGCCCATGAGGAAGTCGCGGAAGAAGTCCGCGTTCTGCAGGCCAAAGCCCTTGGAAATGGAGAAGGCCACGGCCAGCAGCGGCACGATGGACAGGATGGTGGTGAAGGTGAGCGCCGAGGCCCGGATGATGCAGTGGTCGGCCAGAAAGCCGGTGGTGACCATGTAGACCATGCGCGACAGGGCAAAGGCCCGCTGCCGCCAGGCGGCCAGCTCGCCCAGATCCTTGCTCCAGATGTCCTGCCGGAAGTGGCGCAGCACCTGGCCCTTGACAGTCCCCAACATTCCCTTGGCCATGACCTTCCCCTGCGGCTGTTGCGTTATCCGCCTAGAACAGCAGATCCTTGAAAAACTTAAACGGCTTGAACGGCAGGCCCAGAATTTCCTTGACGGTGTTGTTGATGAGCGCCCCGGGCGGGATCTCCATCTCCGGGTCTTTCAGCCGCCCGTAGATCCTGATGGGCACATCGGGCACCCCGGGCATGTTGGCCGTCAGGTTCACGTTGATGCTGTCCTCGGCCGGGGAAAAGCTGCCCCGCCCGGTGACGATGTTGCCCGGGCCTTCCAGGCGGAAGTCGCTGGTCTGGAACACCCCGCCGGTGACCTTGATCTTGGCGCTGGCCAGCGTGAAGGGCGTGCCCACGCGGCGCGCCCCGCTCGGCTGGCTCGGC
>JANXYI010000241.1 GCA_025350085.1 Deltaproteobacteria bacterium | reverse complement strand
GGCGGCACGGAAGACGCCTGGGTCATGGAGGCGGGCATCAGCCTGCCCCACGACATGGACGAGCTCGGCGTGATCGTGGCCCCGGACCTGGCGCTGGTGCTGAACATCGGCCCGGCGCACCTGCAGGGGCTGGGCGACCTGTCCGGCGTGGCCCGGGCCAAGGCCGGGCTCCTCAAACATTTGCGGCCAGAAGGTCAGGGCCTGTGCAGCCAGGACTACCCCGAGCTCTGGGCCGCGGCGCAGGACATCCTGCCTGGCGTGCAGGGGTTCTCGACCCGGAACAGCTTCGCCGCCTGCTACGCGCGCTTCGAGGAGGCCCTGCCGGGAGGGCGCGGGTTGTACGAGATCATTGTCCACGGCCAGGCCTTCTGGGCCGAACTCCCGGCCTGCGGCGCGCACTTTGCCGAGAACGCCGCGGCCGTGGCCGGGGCCTGCCATCTGCTGGGCCTGACCACGGAGCAGATCGCCGCCGGGCTGGCCGCGGCGATTCTGCCGGACCAGCGCTTCTGCTGCGCCGAGGCTGGCCGCTGGCGCGTGGTGGACGACAGTTACAACGCCAACCCGCTGTCCATGCGCCGCAGCCTGGAGGCGGCGAAGCTCCTGGCCGGGGACGCACCGCTGGTGCTGGTCCTGGGCGACATGAAGGAGCTGGGCGCAGGCGCAAAAGCGGCCCACCAGGACCTGGGCGCCAGCCTGCCGGACCTCAAGCCCGCTGCCGTGTTCTTCCAGGGCGAATTTGCCGCGGATGTGGCGCGCGGCGCAGGCCAAACAGTCGCTGTCACCGAGATTTCCGAGCCCGCCCAGGTGCTCGCGCAGCTGTCCACTCTGAACGCCTCTCTGAATGGAGTGCGCGGCGTGGTCCTGGTCAAGGGCTCGCGCTCCTGCCGCATGGAGCTGTACGCCCAGGCGCTCCTGGCCGGGCTGAAGAACGCGGGCGGTGTCGCAGACACGGGCGCAGATACGGGAGGCCAGGCATGATCTACCACCTGTTCTACCCCCTGGCGGCCAAGTTCACGCTGTTCAACGTCTTCCGCTACATCACCTTCCGCAGCGTCTACGCCCTCTTGACCGCGCTGGTGATCTCCATCCTGCTGGGCCCCAGGCTCATCGAGTGGCTGAATGCCCTGCGCTGTCGCCAGCACATCCTGGAGGAAGTGACCTGCCACCAGGCCAAGGAAGGCACCCCGACCATGGGCGGCTTGCTCATCGCCGTGTCGCTCATGTCGAGCGTGCTGCTCTGGGGCGATCTGACCAACGTCTACATCTGGCTCTCACTCTATGTCTTCCTGGGCTTCGGGGCCGTGGGCCTCTGGGACGACTACACCAAGGTGGTGAGGAAGCAGAACAAGGGCATCTCGCCGAAGGCCAAGCTGGCCGGGCAGATCTTCGTGGCCGGGTCGGCCATCGCCTTTCTGATCTTCCAGCCCGCGTACTCCACGGTGCTCTCGGTGCCCTTCTTCAAGAACATCCACCCGGACCTGGGCCTGTTCTACCTGCCCTTTGCCGTGCTGGTGCTGGTGGGCGCCTCAAACGCCGTGAACCTGACCGACGGGCTGGACGGCCTGGCCATCGGCCCGCTGGTGGTCTCCGCCGCCTGCTTCGCCATCTTCATCTACGCCGCGGGCAACGCGATGATCTCCCAGTACCTGAACATCACGCCCGTGCCCGGCGTGGGCGAGGTCACGGTGTTCTGCGGGGCGCTCGTCGGCGCTGGCCTCGGCTTCCTCTGGTTCAACGCCTACCCGGCCCAGGTGTTCATGGGCGACGTGGGCAGCCTGAGCCTCGGCGGCGTGCTCGGCTTCATCGCGGTCCTGGCCAAGCAGGAGCTGGTGCTGGCGCTCGTCGGCGGCGTGTTCGTGTTCGAGACCCTGTCCGTGATCCTCCAGGTGGGCTACTTCAAGATGAGCGGCGGCAAGCGCATCTTCCGCATGGCCCCGCTGCACCACCATTTCGAGCTCAAGGGCATCCCCGAGTCCAAGATCATCATCCGGTTCTGGATACTTTCCATCCTCATGGCCCTCATGGCCTTGAGCACGCTGAAGCTGCGCTAGGTGATTGGCATGGACAGGAAACGTGACATCCTGAAAAGTCTAAAGATTTTCGAGAACCGCCGCGTGGTGGTGGTGGGCGCGGGCATATCCGGCCTGGCCGCCTGCCGGTTCCTGCTCTCTCTCGGCGCGCAGGTGCGCCTGGTGGACGCCAAGGCCGAGCTGTCCGCAGACGTGCTGCTCAAGGTCACGCCAAACCCGGCAGCTGCTGGCCTGACCCTGGAAGCCGGGCCGCACACAGCCGCCCAGTTTGCCGATGCCCAGCTGATAATTTTGAGCCCCGGCGTGCCGGTGAAGAAGCTGGCCCCGGTGCTGGCCGATGTCGAGCCCTGGCGCGTGGTGGCCGAGATGGAGTTCGCCTCCTGGTTCCTGGATGAGCCGGTCATCGCCATCACCGGCACCAACGGCAAGACCACGACCACCACGCTGGTCGGGCATATCCTCTCCCACGCCGGGCTGACCCCGTTCATCGGCGGCAACATCGGCACCCCGCTCTGCGACTACCTCATGCAGGACGACGCGGCCGACGTGCTGGTCCTCGAGATCTCGAGCTTCCAGCTCCAGAACTGCCGCACCTTTGCCCCGCGCGTGGCGGCCCTGCTCAACTTCTCGGCCAACCACCTGGACTACCACCTGGACATGGAAGAGTACCTGGCCGCCAAGCTGAACCTCTTTGCCCGCCAGGACCACGGCTGTGTGGCCGTCGCGCCCCAGGCCATGCGCGCGGAACTCGAGGCCCGGAACTACACCCGCGCCCGGCGCGAGTACTTCAGCGCGGACACGGACTTCGCCTGCCCGGGCCTGCCCGGCGCGCACAACCGCGAGAACATCGCCGCGGCCTGGCGCATGGTCCGGCCCTTTGGCGTGACCGAGGGCCAGGCCCGCGCGGCCATCGCCGCCTTTAGCGCCCTGCCGCACCGCATCGAGCCCGTGGGCGAGGTGCGCGGCGTGCTCTTTATCAATGACTCCAAGGCCACCACGCTCGACTCCGTGGCCGCGGCGGTCAGAAGCTTCGACCGGCCCGTGCGCCTGCTCATGGGCGGGGTGTTCAAGGGCGGCAATGTGGCGGACATCCTGCCGGCCTTGAAAGAAAGGGTGGTGTCCGTGGGCCTGTTCGGCGCCAGCCGCGAGGTATTCGAGCCCGTTCTCGCCCCGCACTTCCCTGTGAGTTGGGACAAAACCCTCGAAAAGGCCGTGCGCCGCCAGTTCAGCCTGGCCACGAGCGGCGACGTGGTCCTGCTCTCCCCGGCCACGGCCAGCTTCGACGCCTACACGAGCTACACCGAGCGCGGGCGCGACTTTGCCAGGGTTGCCGCAGCGTTGATGGATCAGACGGACGCGGTCAACAATGATGCGGGGGTGCAGGCATGAACCAGCGCCGCGGCACCCAGTACTATCCCATGGACTACTGGCTCCTGTGCGCCACGCTGCTCCTCGCGGGCATCGGGCTGATCATGGTCTTCTCGAGCTCGGGCATGATGGCCGAGCGCTTCTACCACGACAAGTACCTGTTCTTCAAAAAGCAGGCCGTGTTCTTCGTGATCGGCACCGCAGTGATGATCTTCTGCGCCCGGGTGAGCCGCCGCTTCTTCTACGACCTGACCTACCTCTGGGTCTTCCTGGCCGTGCTGCTGCTGGCCCTGTGCCTGGTCATCGGCACCACGGCGGGCGGCGCCAAGCGCTG
>JANXYI010000234.1 GCA_025350085.1 Deltaproteobacteria bacterium | reverse complement strand
CAGGGCATGATCCGCCCCGAGTACCAGTACGAGCTCATCGACGCCCAGGGGCAGATGCGCTGGGTGAGCGCGCGCGGCGTGCTGCTGAAGGATGACCTGGGCCAGCCCGCGGTGGTGCAGTTCGTGCTTGTCGACATCACCGAGCGCCGCCGGCTGGAGGAGGAGCTGCGCAATTCCAAGGCGTTTTTGGAGTGCATCATCGAGCAGAGCCCCATGTCCATGTGGATCTCGGACGACAAGGGCACGCTCATCCGCTGCAACCAGGCCCTGCGCGAGCTGTTCAAGGTCAGCGAGGAGGAGGTGGCCGGGCGCTTCAACATCTTCCGGGACAACCAGGTCCTGGAGCAGGGCGTCATGCCCCAGATCCGGCAGGTTTTTGAGCAGGGCGGCACGGCCCGGTTCATGCTGCCCTACGACACTGCCCGCATCGAGGGGCTGGAGCTGGCCCGGTCGAGCGCCGGCTTCCTCGAGGTGACCATCTCCGCGGTGCAGGACGCCCAGGGCCGGACCACCAGCCTCATCGTCCAGCACCTGGACATCACCGAGCACAAGCGCATGGAGGCGGCCCTGCGCGAGAGCCATGCGCGCTACCAGCGCATCGTGGAGATGGCCAACGAGGGCATCATGACCATTGATGCGGACAAGCGCATCAACTACTGCAACAAGGTCATGGCTGAAATGCTCGGGTACGACGAGCAGGAGCTGTACACGTTGCGCTTCTTTGACCTCATTTTCGATGAGGACATGCCCCGCCACGAGGTCGAGACGGAGCGCCGGATGAGCGGCCTCTCGACCCGGTTCGAGCGCCGCTTCCGGCGCAAGGACGGCATGGAGCTTTGGACGATCTTCGCCGGTACGCCGATCTTGGATGAGAAGGGAACCTACTGCGGCGCCTTCGGCATGTTCACCGACATCACCGAGCGCAGGCGGGCCGAGGCGGCCCTGAGCGAGAGCGAGGAGCGCTTCCGCGAGGTGGTGGAGGGCACACAGAGCTTCATCACCCAGGTGGACGCCAGCGGCCGGTTCACCTACGTCAACCCCGTTGCCCGCAAGGTTCTTGGCCTGGAGCCGGGGGACTGCGTCGGACTTATGGCCTTCGACATCATCCACCCCGATGACCGCGAGTCCACCATCGCCGCCTTCCACGGCTGGGTGGCGGGCAGGCTGTCCGACACGACCTACGAGAACCGGCTGGTGTCGCAGTCCGGCGAGGTGCGGCATCTGTCCTGGATCATCCACCTCCGCTATGATCCGGACGGGAATGTCACGGTCATCGACAGCATCGCGCGCGACATCACCGACCAGAAGCGGGCCGAGGCCAAAATCCGGGAGCAGGAGCGCGTGAGCCACATCCTGGCACGCCTGGCCGGGGATCTGCTGGAGTGCGAGGACAGGGCCCAGGTCCAGGGGCTGGCCGGGCTGGCCGCCCGGCAGCTCTGCGGCTCCCGGGAGAGCTGGATCGGCCACGTGGACGTCCAGAGCGGGGAGCTGGTCTGGGCCGGGGGCCGCAGCGCGCCCGCTGGTGCGGTTGTGGTGCCGGTGCTCCACGCCGGGGCGCAGGTGGGGCTCATCGCCGTGGACCGGACGGCCGCGGAACTGGGCGCCCTGGAACCGGAGCGCCTGGAGCGGCTGGCCGCCCTGCTGGCCATGGCCACGGCGCGCATCCTGGCCAGGAAGGCCCTGCGCAAGAGCGAACGCCTCTCGCGCAAGCTTTTGGAGTCCATGCACGAGGGCGTCTGGGCCGTGGACGCCGACCGCCGCACCACCTTTGTCAATGAGCGGCTGTGCGCCATGCTCGGCTACAGCTCGGCGGAACTCATGGACATGAGCCCGCTCGACCTGCTGGAGTGGCCGCAGCGTCAGGTGGCCGAGACGCGTCTGCTGGAGAACGGGGACGTGCTCTCCGGGGCCACGGACTTCGTCCTGACGCGCAAGGACGGCTCGCGGTTCCCGGCGCACGTCATGTCCTCGCCGGTCATTGAGGCCCAGGGCCGGTTCGAGGGCCTGGTCTGCGGCGTGGTGGACGTGACCGAGCGCACGCGCATGGAGCACGAGCTTAGGCGCAACCAGGCCCGGTTCGAGGCCCTGTATGAACTTTCGCGCCTCCGTCCGGCCACGGAGCAGCAGCTGGCGGCCTTCACCCTGCGCGAGGCCATCCGGCTGACGGACAGCACGGCCGGGGTGCTCTTCTTCGTCAGCGAGGACGGGCAGGACCTGGTGCCCAAGGCCTGGGAGACCGGGGAGTTCATGGCCGCGGGCACGGTGCCGAACTTTCCGGCCAATGGCTCGCGGCCCTGGGCGCAGGTGCTGGAGACCGGCCAGCCGCTTCTGGTGAACGACCCCGCGGAACTTGCGGGCCTGGTGCCGCCGGGGCATCCGGAGCTGACGCGCTTCCTTGGCGTGCCCGCCCTGGACGGGAACCAGCCGGTGGCCGTGCTGGGCCTCACGGGCAGGGTTCCGCCCTACACGGCCGAGTCCACGCTCCAGACGACCCTGCTCCTGGACGGCATGTGGAGCGTGGTGCGCGCCCGGCGCGACGAGGGGCGCATCCGCGCCTCGCTCAAGGAAAAGGAGGCCCTGCTGCATGAGGTGCACCACCGGGTGAAGAACAACCTGCAGGTGGTCTCCTCGCTGCTGGACTTGGCCGGTCGGCGGCTGACCAGCTCCGAGGCCCGCCTGAGCCTGGACGAGGTGCGCGGCAAGGTGCAGGCCATGAGCCTGATCCACGCGCAGCTGCACAGCGCCGGAAACGCCGGGGGCATCAGCCTGGAGCGCTTTGTGCGCGCCTTGTTCAACCAGTTGCGCGAGCTGTATTCCGGAGACCTAAGCCTGTCCCTGGTGGTGGAGCTTTCCTTCATGACCCTAGGCCTGGACCAGGCCGTGCCGCTGGGCCTGGCCCTGAACGAGGCCCTGACCAACGTCTTCAAGCATGCCAATTCCGAGGGCCGGGCCGGGCGGGTGGTTATCCGCGCCGGGCAGGCCGCCAATGGCCAGGTGTGCATCATGGTGCGCGACGATGGACCGGGCCTGCCCGAGGGCCTGGACCCCGGACGGGCGCAGAGCCTGGGCATGAAGCTCATGCACGGCTTGGTGTGCCACCAGCTGGGCGGGAAGCTGGAGGTCCTCAGTTGCGCCCCCCCGGAGCCGCCAGGGGTGGAGGTGTGCATCTGCTTCCGCTCAAAGATTGTGAAATGACAAAGCGCGCGAGAAAAAGGTGCGGCCCGGTGCCTGGCCAGGGAGCAGGGACTGGCCGGGACCGGGCCGCAGTGGGCTGGCCGGGGCGCGCGGAGGTGGGGGACGCGCGCCGGGGCTGCCCGAGGGGGTCGGGGCTACCAGGACTGGTAGTGTTTGATGGCTGAGACCCGGGCAAAGGCCTCGTGAGCGGAGGCCTCCTCGTCCAGGGCCAGGGCGTGGCCCGCGCAGGCCGAAAACTCCGGGCAGCGCGAGGCGTCGGCCGAGTCGTCAGGCAGGGCGCTTAGGCGCGGCCAGCCGTCCAGGGCCAGGGCCTCGGCCGCTGGTTCGCAGCCTTCGCCGGAATAGTGTTCGCAGTCGCCGCAGCGCACATCGCCGTTTCTGTGCCTGTTTCTGGACATCGTCTCCTCCCTGGGCAGGGCCCGTGGGCCGTCTGCCAAGCTTGTGCGCATAGAATAGCCCAAAGGCTAATATTTGTCAATGGGCAATTGCCGCGCAGCACGCCGTGCCTTCCCGGCCCTGGGTCTGGTGTGCTGCCCCGGCCTTGAGGCCCGGCCCGATTTGTGCGAGAGTCGCGGCCATCCACTTGTCCAGGGGGCATCTGAAAGACCATGCGCGAGATCATCCTCATCCACGCCACCGGCGAGGACCGCCCCGGCATCACCTCCTTCCTCACCGGCGTGCTGGCCGCCTGCGGGGTGGACATCCTGGACATCGGCCAGGTGGTCATCCACGACCACCTCACCCTGGGGATGCTCGTGACCCTGCCGGACGAGGCCCAGAGCGCACCGGTGCTCAAAGACCTGCTGTTCAAGGCCCACGAGCTGGGCATCACGCTCAAGCTCACGCCCATCAGCCCGGAGGACTACGAAACCTGGGTGGGCGTGCAGGGCAGGCCCCGGCACATTGTGACCCTGCTCTCGCGTCGGCTGGAGGCCGCGCACCTCTCCAGGCTCACCGGCACCCTGGCCCGCCACGGGCTGAACATCGACATCATCAACCGCCTGTCCGGCCGGGTGTCCCTGGCCGAGACCGGGCCCGTGCGCCCGGCCTGCGTGGAGTTCTCCGTGCGCGGCAGCACCGCGGACTGGGCGGCCATCCGCCGCGAGTTCATGGACATTTCCTCGGAGATGGGCGTGGACATCGCCCTGCAGGAGGACAACGTGTTTCGCCGCAACCGCAGGCTGGTGGCCTTTGACATGGACTCCACGCTGATCCAGGTGGAGGTCATCGACGAGCTGGCCAAGCGCTTTGGCGTGGGCGACGAGGTCAGCGCCATCACGGCCGGGGCCATGCGCGGGGAGTTTGATTTCAAGGAGAGCCTGCGCCGCCGC
>JANXYI010000185.1 GCA_025350085.1 Deltaproteobacteria bacterium | reverse complement strand
TCGGCGGCGCTGCCGCCATTGCCGCAGAAGAGCACCTTGCCGCCCTCGGTGAGGGTGAGGGCCACGGCCCGGGCGATCTGGACCAGATCCTTGGCGTGCTCCTCGAAGAAGGCCTCGCGTACGCGTAGGCCCTCGCGGGCGTGTTCCAGGACCTTGCGGACGGCTTTTTCAGACATGGGGGGCTCCAGTCGCTCAGGATATTTTCAACAAGGCCCTGGCTTACACAATTTCGGCCGCGCAGGCAACGGATGCGGCCGCTTGGGCCCGCAGCACGGCCTCCGGCCCGTGGGGCGGCCGGTATTCGGGAAAAAGGCTTTGAACTTCCGCCGTGTTTGGGGTAAGAGCGAGCCCAATAACGGCTTGGGGTGTGCGGAGTTCTCAATTTCGGAGGAGGATCGGATGAAAAAGATGACCACCAAAATGCTGCTGGCGGCCCTGGCTTTGGGCCTGCTCGCGCTCACGGGCTGCGGCAAGGACTCGGACGTGATCAAGATCGGCTTTAACCTGGAGCTCACCGGCGAGGCGTCGAAGCAGGGCGAGGCCGCCAAGTTCGCGGCCGAGCTGCTGAAGGAAGACGTGAACGCCAAGGGCGGCCTGGACATCGGCGGCAAGAAGCACCGGGTCGAGTTCGTCTACCAGGACAACGGGAACAAGGCCGACAGCGCCGCCCTGGCCGCGCTCAAGATGATCACCCAGGACAAGGTCGTGGCCATCGTCGGTCCGGGCTCGGTCAAGCCCGCCACCCTGGCCGGTGGCGCCTGCAACGACAGCCAGGTGGCCATGGTCAGTTCCGGCCCGGGCAGCCCCGAGACCACCAAGGACCGCCCCTGGATCTTCCGCGCCTGCTTTGCCGAGCCGACCCCGGCCCCGGTGGTCCTGGAACTGGCGAAGGAACTCGCCCCGGAGCAGGCAGCCCCGGCCCCGGCAGCCCAGAACCCGGTCAAGGCCCCGGCCCAGGACTTTGCCGAGCGTTACGCGGCCAGGTACAAGTCTGCACCCGGCGAAACGGCCACCCTGACCTGGGACGCCGCGCGCCTGGTGCTCCAGGCTGTCCAGGCCGTGGGCAAGGTTGAGCCGAATATCCAGCTTGAACGCAAGCTCGTGCGCGACGCCCTGGCCGCCACCAAGGGCTTTGCGGCCGTCACCGCGAACATGAAGTTTGTCGGCGCTGGCGAGGCTGGCAAGTGCGCCGCGCCTGTGCCCGTGGCCGAGGCCAAGCATGAGGCCGCGCCCGAGGCCAAGCCCGAGGCCAAGGAAGCCGCCAAGCACTAGTCGGCGGATTGGACGTGATTTGAGGGGGGGCTGCGGCTCCCCCCTTTTTTTGCGCGCTAGCCTGCCTGCCCGGCCTCGGCCAAGGCCTCGCGCAGGGCCATGAGCCCGTTGATTGCCGCGGGGAAGCCCGCGTACACCGCCATCTGCATGACCGCCTCCACGAGCTCCTGTTGCGTCAGCCCGACGTTCAGCCCGGCCTTCACGTGGACCTTGAGCTGTGGGCGCATGGTGCCGCGCGCCACGCAGGCCGCGATCATGGCCAGCTCCTTGCGCCTCAGCGAAAGTCCGGGTCTTGCGATGACGTCGCCGTAGGCGAAGTCCAGGATGAAGCCAGCCATGTCCGGTGCGAGGTCGGCCAGGCTCTCCAGAACCATCTGGCCCGCGCCCCTGCTGGTGGCTTCAAGGGCGGCCAGGCCGCGCGCGCGGCGGTCTGCTCCGGCCGGCGCGGGCGGGACCTCTTGAGCCTGGGGCCACAGGCCACGTTCCTCAAAGACCTGCCGGGCCGCAAAGAGCGCGTTCAGGCCCGCCGGAAAACCCGCGAACACGCTCGTCACGTAGATGATCTCCACGATCTCCTGCGCGCTCAGGCCCACGCTGAGACCCCCGCCGATGTGGAAGCGGAGCTGCGGCTCGGCGTTGCCCAGGCTGGCGAGCGCGGCGATGGTGCCTGTTTCGCGGTCCGGCAGGGCCAGCCCGGGCCGGGCCACGATGTCGCCGAAGCCGAAGGCCACCACCAGGCCCGGCATGTCCGGGGCGATGGCGTCCAGAGCCTCGTGCAGGTCGGCCTCGCCCCTGGGGTTGAGCCGCGTCAGCTGCTCCCGGCCCAGGCGCATCCGCTCGCCGTCCGTCTGGTCGTCCGTCATATCCGCCTCCTGTTTGCCGGTGCGCCGCCGCTGTTCCTGTCGGCATTCAAGCGCACCGGTCCGGTCTTGCCGTGACGCGCGGCAGCTGCAAAGGTGCGCGCAACCACGGAGCGTCCCATACATATCCGCTGAGCAGGGGGGCCGCGTCAACTCCGATATTCTGCCCCGGGGCCAAGCAGGGTCTCCGCCCCGGCTCCCTCCTGCCTCGTTCCTTTGCGCACAAGGCTTGCCAAATCCCCCAGGGGGGTTATATTGGCCCCCTCCTGGCAGCGATCCCCGCTGGCCCGGGAGCGTTTAGCGTAAGGAATGACCAGACATGCCCCGCAGCAAGAAGTCTACAGTCCCGGCCGCCCAGGTCGTCTGCCCGGTCCCGCCCCGCCCCCTGCGCCAGGAGCTCCTGGAGATCATGGGCGCGGCCCCGGCCCCGGTGCGCCATGCCATGGCCGACCTCATGGCCTCCATCAAGGCTGGGCTCGCGGCCGCGGGCCAGACGCCCCAGTTCGTCGACGCCCGGGCCCATGTCTTTGACTGGCGCAACCTCCTGCCCATGCTCACGGACATTAGAGCCAAGCTCGACAAGCCCGTGGCCGCGCGCCTTAGGCGCCGGGGCCGCGCCAAGGCCGAGCTGGCGCTGCTGGAGGAGAAGTTCGCGCTGCTGCGCCGGGCGCACGAGCAGATGTCGCTCATGGTCCAGATCACCTACGACCTGGTCAACGTGGGCGGCGAGTTCCAGACCCCGGAAGAGATCCTGGAGCAGAGCGCCGAGGTGCTCATCGAGCTGCTCGAAGCCGACCTCTTTGTCTGCCGCCTGCGCGACGAGGCCGGGGAGTGGGTCAACGTGGCCGCCAACACCCAGCACGGCGCGAGCACGCCCATCCTGGTGCGGGCCATGGAGGAGAACATCCCCGGCCACCCGGTGATGGAGGCCGTGGCCAGCAAGCAGTGGAGCTACGTGCTCTCGACCAACCTCATGAGCGCGGAGCGCGGGGGCGAGTCCTACGACTGCGTGGCCTATCAGGAGGGCTACCGCTCGCGCCTGGCCTTCATCCTGCGCGGGCACGATACCCGGCCCTTTGGCCTGATCATGCTCTATTCGCGCGTGGCGGACTTCTTTGGCGGCTATGACCACCAGTTCCTCATCGACTGCTCGCGCCTGGTCTCGCTCACCGTGGGCTCGCGCCTGGAGGTGGGCCGAGACGCCCTGGCCAAGGCCTCGGGCGGCATGGCCCACGTGGGCAACAACGCCCTGTCGGTGATCAAGAACTGCCTGGAGCTGGTCAAGGAGGACCTGGAGGCGGCCATCAAGGCCGGG
>JANXYI010000149.1 GCA_025350085.1 Deltaproteobacteria bacterium | reverse complement strand
CCGGCCCTTTTCCATTGTGTGCAACGGCTCCCGCGCGCGGCGCCCTGGAGGGCGCCTTACTGCTGGATCTCAAACCCCATCTGCCGCAGGGTCTCGATGAGGTAGGCCAAGCGCAGGGGCTTGGTGACGTAGCCGTCGGCCTGGCCCTCGAAGAAGGCCGTGGTCACGTTGCCCGTGTCGCCGCAGCCCGTGACCATGATCACCTTGGTCTCCTGGCCAGGGGCCACGCCGTGCCGCTTCTCCAGCTCGCGCATGGCCCGGAGCGTGGCATGGCCGTCCAGTCCGGGCATGATGATGTCCAGGCAGACCAGCTTGAAGGGTTTGCCTTGGGCCCGGGCGTTTTCAAAGGCGTCCAGGGCCTCCTGCCCGCTCCCGGCGGCGACCACTTCCCCGAGGGGGCCCAGCACCTTGTCCAGGCATAGGCGCGTGGCCTTGTCGTCGTCCACAATGAGGATGCGCATGGCTGCTGACCCTCCCGTGCCTAGACAGCGGCTTTCGCCAGGGCGTCCAGCACCCCTGCATAGTACGGCTCGTCGGCCAGCTCGCGCACCAGCTCCACATAGGTCAGCTTTCCGGTGCGGTCGACCACGAACACGGCCCGGGCCAGCAGGCGCAACTCTTTGATGAGCACACCGTAATTCTGGCCAAAGGACGCCTCGCGGTGGTCCGAGAGGGTCACCACCTTGTCGATGCCCATGGCCCCGCACCAGCGCTTCTGCGCAAAGGGCAGGTCCATGCTGATGGTCAGGATGCGCACGCCTTCGGCCAGCTTGGCGGCCTCGGCGTTGAAGCGGCGGGTCTCCACCGCGCAGACCGGGGTGTCCAGCGAGGGCACGCTGAGCAGGGCCAGGGGCTGTCCCTGGTAGTCGGCCAAGCTGACCGGCTGCATGTCGTTGTTGGTCACCGTGAAGTCCGGGGCTTTGTCGCCCACCTTCAACTCCGAACCCAGCAGGGTGAGGGGATTGCCGCGCATGGTAATAAGGCCGGGACGCTCAAGCATGACTGACCTCCGTGCAGAATGGGGGGATGTCTAGCCCACTCTGTACTCCTCCTTGAAAAGAAAGGGAAGGGGGGAACGGATAAACCTGCAGTCCCGCCCTAGAGCACGTCCCAGACCTGGCCCTGCGGGGTGTCTTTCACTTCCACCTGCAGGGCGGCCAGCTGGTCCCGGATGGCGTCGGACGCGGCAAAGTCCTTGACCCTTCGGGCTTCAAGGCGCGCGCCCAGCAGCTCTTCAACTTTTGCGGCGTCGATGCCCTTGCGCGCGGCCCGGCAGGCCTTCAGCTCGGCCAGAAGTTCCGCGGGCTCGCGGCCAAACACGCCCAGCACCCCGGCCCACTTGTCCACCGCGGCCAGGATGCGCGTCAGCGCGTCACGCCCGGCCTCGGCCTTGCGCAGGGCCTTGTCCTCCAGGATGCGCCCGGCCAGGCGCACTAGGCCGAACAAATGCCCAAGGGCGCCCGCGGTGTTCAGGTCGTCCTCCATGGCAGCGGCAAAGCCCTGCTCGTAGCCGGACAGCTCAATCAGCAGCTCCTGCGGCAGCGGGCTCTTGGACCATTTGGTCCCGGCCACGGCCTCGCACGCCTGCATGAGCGCCGTGTAGATGCGGCGTACGCCCTTCTCGGCCTCTTCGAGGCTTTCAAAGGAGAAGTCCAGCGGGCTGCGATAGTGCATGGAGAGCAGGAAGTAGCGCAGGGTCTCGGGCAGGAATTTCGCCAGGATGTCGCGGATGGTGAAGAAATTCCCCAGAGACTTGGACATCTTCTCGGAGTTGATCTGCACAAAGCCGTTGTGCACCCAGAATTTGGCGAATTCCTTGCCCGTGGCCGCCTCGCTCTGGGCGATCTCGTTCTCGTGGTGCGGGAAGGCCAGGTCCTGGCCGCCGCCGTGGATGTCCAGCGGCAGGGGCATGTACCTCTCGCTCATGGCGCTGCACTCCAGGTGCCAGCCGGGCCGACCCTTGCCCCAGGGGCTGTCCCAGGAGGGTTCGCCGGGCTTGGCCGCCTTCCACAGGGCGAAGTCCAGCGGGTCGGCCTTCTGCTCGCCGGGTTCCACGCGCGCACCGCTCATGAGATCCTCAATGTTGCGGCCGGAGAGCTTGCCGTAGCCCGGGAAGCTGCGCACCTTGAAGTACACGTCGCCCGAGGGCGTGGCATAGGCGTGGCCCTTCTCGATGAGCCCCTCGGTCAGGGTGATCATCTCGGCAATGTGTTCGGTGCACTTGGGCTCAATGTCCGCGCGCAAGATGTTCAGCGCGTCCATGTCCGCGTAGAACTCGGCGATGTATTTCTCGGCCACTTCCTGGGAGCTCAGGCCCATCTCGCCCGCGCGCTTGATGATCTTGTCGTCCACGTCGGTGAAGTTGCGCACAAAGGTGACGTTGTAACCCTTGAAGCGCAGGTAGCGCACCAGCACGTCAAAAACCACGGCGCTGCGTGCGTGGC
>JANXYI010000006.1 GCA_025350085.1 Deltaproteobacteria bacterium | reverse complement strand
GCGGCGGGAACCGCCGCAGGGTTCGCGGCGAACAGACGAGGGGGGCCGGGGGCGGAGCCCCTGGCGGAAAAGCGGAGCCCCTGGCGGACAACAAGGACGTGTATGACGACGATAGATCTGCGCGACAAATGTTGAGGCCTGGGCATGGAGGTCGGGTGGCACCTCCGTTTCAGTCCCGAGGACGAGCTGGTGTTTCTGGTGCGTTCGGGCCTTGCGCCCAATGTGGAGGACGCCGTGTTCATCGCCGGGGACTGGGTGCTCACCTGGGAGCCGGGCCCGGACCAGGAGAACCAGGAGCACCCGGAACTGAGCCACGCGCGCGTGTCGCGCAAACGGTGAGGGGGGCGCATGCCAGGAGGTAGACCATGCCAGGAGGTAGAACGTGCCAGGAGGTAGAACGTGTCTGACCTGAGCGCGGAAGTGCTGGTTTTCGCCTGCAGCCACCGCTCTGGCGGCAATTCCGACGCCGCGGCCGAGATGGTGGCGGCCGGGGTGCGCCAGGCCGGGGGGGCGGCCCGGGTGGTTGTGGTGCGCGACTACAGCGTTCTGGCCTGCCTGGCCTGCCGCTCCTGCGCCAAGGACGAGCTCTCGCGCTGCGTACTGGGCGCCAAGGATCAGGCCGAGGAGCTGTTCGCCCTGCTCTTGTCCGCGCCGAGCGTGGTCTTTGTCTCGCCCATCTATTTCTATGCCCTGCCGTCGTTGTGCAAGACCTGGATCGACCGTTCGCAGCGTTTCTGGGAGGCGCGGCGCAAGGGTGAGGCCTGGCTGTTGGGGCTGCCGGAGCGCCAGGGCTTTGCCTGCCTGGTGGCGGGCCAGCCGCTCGGGCAGCGGCTCTTTGACGGTGCGCGGCTGACCCTCAAGTATTTTCTGGTGAATTTCGGCATCACGCTCGCCGAGCCCGTGTGCTTGCGCGGCAAGGACGCGCGCGGCGACTTCGCGGCCGACCCTGAGGCCGCGGGGCAAGCCCTGGCCCTGGGCCGCGAGGCCTGGGCCGCGGCGCAGGGCGTCCTCAAATGATCCGCCAGGGGCTGGCGCAACTGACCCGGCTGGCTGGGCTGGCCCGATCGTCTCGGCTGGGGCCGCTCCTTTTGAATGAAACCCGCTGCTCCGGCTGTGGCCGGGTGGCCCAGGCCGCTGCCGGGCTCTTTTCCAGCCTGTGCTCGGACTGCCGGGCGGCGCTGGCCCCGTCCGAAGGCGCGGCCTGTCCGGGCTGCGGCCAATTGCTGGGGATGTCGCCGGAGATCCCGCAGCCGCTGCCTGCTCTCTGCGCGGACTGCCGGGCCTCGCCGCGGCCCTGGGGGCGGCTGGTGGCCTGGGGCGCCTATGACGGCCGCCTGCGCGAGCTGATCCTGGGCTACAAGTTCGAGGCCCGGCTGGACCTGGGCGTTCAACTCCAGGAGTGCCTGTTAGGCGCCTTTGAGCGCGGGGCGGTCATGTTTCCGGAATTAAGCGCCTGCGACCTGCTGGTGCCCGTGCCCCTGCACCACCGGCGGCTGGCCTGGCGCGGGTTCAACCAGAGCCGGGAGTTGTCCCGCCTGGTGGCCGCGCGCCGGAATCTGCCCATCCGTCAGGAGGCGCTGGTGCGCGTGCGGCAAACCGTGCCGCAGATGGAGCTCGACCGCTCGCAGCGCGCCCAGAACATCCGCGGGGCCTTTGCGGCCCGGCCCGAGGTGGTGGCCGGGCGCACGGCGCTTCTGGTGGACGACATCATGACCACGGGCTCGACCCTGGAGGAGTGCGCGCGCATGCTGCTCGCGGCCGGGGCCAGCGCGGTGCATGTGCTGGTGCTGGCCCGGGCCTGAGCCCGGAGGCGAAAAAAAACAGCACGCGGCGCTTGACTTCCTCCGGGCCTTGGCGCTAAGATATCTCCTCTTACGCGATGGAGGTATTAAGAATGTTCGCAATCATCGAGACCGGCGGTAAGCAGTACCGCGTGGAACAGGGACTCGAGTTCAAGGTGGAGTTGCTCCAGGCCGAAGCCGGTAGCGAGCTGGCCCTGGACAAGGTCCTGCTTGTGTCCGCCGACGGCGCCACCAAGATCGGCGCCCCGTATCTGGAAGGCGCCACAGTGTCCTGTGAAGTCCTTGGCCATGGCCGCGGCGAAAAGATCGTCATCTTCCACAAGAAGCGCCGCAACGATTACCACAAGAAGACCGGCCACCGTCAGGACTACACCAGCCTGAAGGTCAAATCCATCCAGGCTTAAGGCCCAAGGAGATCTGATATGGCTCACAAGAAAGCGGGCGGCAGCTCCAGAAACGGCCGCGACAGCGCCGGCCAGCGCCGGGGCGTCAAGCGTTACGGTGGCCAGAAGGTCCTGGCCGGGAACATCCTCGTGCGCCAGGTGGGCACCAAGATCCACCCGGGCAGGAACGTCGGCCTGGGCAAGGACTTCACCCTGTTCGCCCTGGTGGACGGCGAGGTCAAGTACGAGAAGTACACGCGCAACAACAAGGTCAAGACCCGGGTGCACATTCTGCCCGTGAGCGCCTAGGCACCAGGCTCTAGCACCCAACCTTTTTCCATCCGGACCCGGGCAGGAGCAGCTTCATGCGGCTCCTGCCCGTTTTTGTTCGGTCCAGGCGGTTATCAGCCCATGCGATTCGTGGATGAAGCGAGCATCATCGTGCGCTCCGGCAAGGGCGGCAAAGGCAGCGCCTCGCTTCGGCGCGCCAAGAACGTGCCCAAGGGCGGCCCGGACGGCGGCGACGGCGGCAAGGGCGGCGACGTGGTCTTTGTCGCCAGCACGCGCCTGCTGACCCTGTACGACTTCCGCGTCAAGAGCATGTTCGAGGCCGAGAACGGCGTGAACGGCCAGAACCAGGACAAGTACGGCCGCAACGGCGAGGACCTGGTCATCGAGGTGCCTGTGGGCACCATGTTGCTGGAGGAGAATCCGGAGGACGGCGAGCAGGTCCTGCTGGCCGACCTCTCCCGGCCGGACGTGCCGTTCGTCGTCTGCCCCGGCGGCATGGGCGGGCGCGGCAACCTGCACTTCAAGACCTCCACCAACCGCGCGCCCACGCGGGCCGAGCCAGGCATGCCGGGCGTGGAGAAGCGCCTGCTGCTCAAGCTCAAGGTCATGGCCGACGCCGGGTTGCTCGGCCTGCCCAATGCGGGCAAGTCGACCTTTTTGTCCGCCGTGTCCGCGGCGCGGCCCAAGATCGCGGCCTATCCCTTCACCACGCTTGTGCCCAACCTGGGCGTGGTGGAGAACGCAAGCGGGCGGCGCCTGGTCATCGCCGACATCCCGGGCCTCATCGAGGGCGCCAGCCAGGGCGCGGGCCTGGGCTACCAGTTTTTGAAGCATGTGGAGCGCACGCGCTTTCTCGTGCACATCCTCTCCGGCGAGGACGCGGACCCCGAGAACCCCGAGGCGGGCTACGCCATGCTGAACGAGGAGCTGCGCGCCTTTGACGCGGAGCTGGCGGCCAAGGAGCAGATCCGGGTCATCAACAAGATCGACATCCTGGAGCCTGCGCGGCTGGCTTCGCTGCGCAAGAACGCGCCCGCGGACATCCTCTTTGTCTCGGCGCTCACCGGCGAGGGGCTGCCCGCGCTGCTGGCCGAGATGTGGCGGCGCTATGACGCCATGAGCCCCCCCGAGCCGGACGAGACTGGCGGGACTGGCGGGGCAGGGGAAGACGAGCAATGAGCGGAAAGTCCAGAAACCCTGAGGCTGGCGCCCTGTGGCGCGAGATCCTGGGCCGCACCCGGTGCGTGGTGGTCAAGGTGGGCAGCGCGGTGCTGACCTCGGACCAGGGCCTGGAGGCCAAGATCGTGGGCCAGCTGGCCGAGCAGATCGCGGTCTTGCAGGACCGGGGCCTGGAGGTGGTGCTTGTGACCTCCGGGGCCGTGGCTGCCGGGCGCGCGCGCATCCGCCAAGGTGAGCAGAAGAAAACGCAGGGGATCGACTTCGCCGAGCTGACCACGCGCCAGGCCGCCTCCAGTATCGGCCAGAGCCTGCTCATGCACGCCTACGACGAGGCCTTTGCCCGGCATGGCAAGACCGTGGCCCAGATCCTGCTGACCCACGATGATTTCAAAAGCCCCGTCCGCTTCCGCAACGCCCGCAACACCATCCGCCGCCTGCTGGACTGGGGCGTCATCCCTATCGTCAACGAGAACGACACCGTGGCCGTGGCCGAACTCAAGATCGGCGACAACGACAAGCTGGCCAGCTTCATGGTCGATCTGGTGGGCGCGGACCTGTTCGTGAACCTGACCAGCGCCGACGGGGTTTTTGACAAGAACCCGGACAAGCACCCGGACGCGGTCTGCGTGCCGTGCATCGCGGACATCGAGACCCTGAATACCAAGGCCATGTGCGAAGGCAAGACTTCGGCCGGATCAGGGGGCATGAAGTCCAAGCTTGAGGCCGCGAAGCACGCCGCCCAGCGCGGCGTACCCACGCTCATCGTCTCCGGCAAATGCGAGTCGGCGCTCACGCGCATCTTCGCCGGGGAGATCCTGGGCACCCTGGTTCTGCCCTGCGTCCGCACCGTGGTGTAGCACCGCAGGTTCTGGCTGGCCTGCCACGACGAGCCTGCCGGCACCGTGGGCGTGGACGCCGCGCTGTAGCTCCGCAATCTTCGCCGCAAAACGAAACGGGCCGCCTTCCTTACGCTGGAGGGCGGCCCGTGTTCTTTTTGTGACGCGCTGGCGTCTAATACATCGGATAGACCCCGCCCACGGCGGCGCGGATGTTGCGGGTGGCGTCGAGCCCCGGCAGCACGCGGTCGCGCACGTAGCGGGCGATGAGTTCGCAGCCCTTGGCGTTGGGGTGGCCGTCGCGGGAGTCCTGGCGGTAGATGCGCCCGCCCACGAAGTGCCGCAAATAGCCGGACAGGTCGAAGCAGGGCAGGTCCAGGTCCGCGCAGACCGAGCGCAGCTCGGAGAGCATGGTCGCCTCGACCAAGCCCAGGTGTTCCAGGGTCTCGCGGTCGCGCACCTCGGCCTCGTCCAGGCGGGTGGAGACCAGGTACTCGCGGGTGGGGATGAGCATGATGCCCAGCGAAAAGCCGTAGTTCAGCGACAGGTCGCGCAAATGCCCCAAAACCTTGCGGGTGATCATGAGCCCGGCGGCGATGGCCGGGTGGGAGAGGTCCTGCACGGCAAGGCGGAAATGCTCGGTCAGGTAGAAGCGGCTGGCCTCGATGACGCAGGGGTCGCAATCGGGCTCGCCGCGCTGGCCCAGCTCGGCCAGGATGTCGTCCAGGCTCTGTTCCGGGCGCTCGGCCGAGGACCGGGCCACGGCGCGCTCGGCGCGGTCCTTGGCCGAGAGGTCGGCCAGGGGCAGCCCGGCCCAGTCCGGGTTCCAGAAGCTCTTGGCCAGCGGCGAGGTGCTGGCCCGGGCGCACTGGAAGGCCTCGGCGATGTCGTTGCCGGTATACAGGCCCACCACGACGCGGCGCGGGGACAGGGACAAAAGTTCCTCCACGGCCAGGGCGTACTGCACGCTGCCCCAGCCCTCGACCCCGGCGTTGTAGACCGGGGTGTCGGTCTCGGCCTGGAGGCGGAAGGGCCAGCACTGCTCGGCGCGCACGCAGGCCCCGTAGACCTGGGAGTCGCCGACGACCACGAGCTCGGCCTGGGTGGGCACCTCGCGGTTGCGCATGCCCAGCGCGTCGTGCTCCGGGTGGTCCGGGTTGCCGCGTATGAGGAATGCCGGGTCGTGTATGTTGCGCGGGATGTCGGCAGGGGCCTGACCGCAGGCGGCCTTGCCCAGGAATCCCTGAAGCAGTTCGAGTTGTCTGAGCTTGGTTCTGACCTGTGCGTGCATAATACCCCCTGATCAAAAGCGTGGCGCGGGCAAGAACTTCCCGCGCCACGAACTGTGCAAGGGGTGTGCCGGGGCTAGAGCAGGCCGAGGGAGGGCAGAAGCTGCCCCAGCACGAAGCAGCGGTAATTGCGGGAGGCCTTGAAGAAGAGCTGGGCCTCCAGCTTCTGGGCCTTGGGCTTTGTGCGCAGCGAGCCCGGCGCCCAGCAGTCTTTTTCATAGCGGAGGTCCTTGTCCGCGGGCAGGGCCGGGAAGAGCACACTGCTCGCGATGGCGTCCTTCCAGGCTTTGATGCGGCCCTCCTGGTCAGCTTCCACCTTGAGAATCCTGAGGACCTCGCCGGATATGGCTGCAAAGGGGGGGGGGCGGTAGTGAACGGCTGCGCGGCAGCGGCATAGACGTCATACAGCCGTTCGCAGGCCTGGAGGAAGTCCGCCGGGTTGTTGCGCTCCACGTGCAGCGTCTTTTCCTTGCGGCGGCAAGTGTCCAGGTCCATTTCGTAGTTGAACGCCCACACCAGGTAGGGGCGGTCCGGAAAGGTTGCCACTGAGCCGTGTCCAAGGGCGGAGAGCTCCTCGGCCACGCTTCCGCCGAGGCACTCCCAGAACTTCTTGGCCTTGTCGGTGATGTAGTCCTTGATGTTGTGGTTCAGGGTGTCGCTCAGGACGATGTCACCCTGCTCCACGTGGTTGTAGCTGGAGGAGATGCCGGAAAAGCCCCAGTGCGAGAAGGTGTCCTGGATCACGTGGCTGACCACGCCCAGCAGATACCAGCCGTAGGGTTCCGACATCCTGTCGGCCGCCAGCTTGAGGGCGTCGTCGGCCGACGGATTGCCGGACACGCCCCTGCGGCAGAGGAGCTTTTCTTCTGCGGAGTCGCCCGCGGCGCCTGGCAGGAAGTGGAAAGGCACCCAGACCTGCCACTGGTCCGCATCCTCGACGTTGGATTTGTCCAGCATTTCATGGGCCGAGACCACAGGGATCAGGTAGGAGGTGCCACCCAGGTTTTCGGGGCGTTTGTCCTCGGCATCATCCACGAACTGCGCCGCCGTGGCCACGGTTCGGGCCACCTCCGGCGGGAGTCCGGCGGCGCGGGCCAGGGCGTAGGTTCCATAAAAGTGCATGTCGATCTGCATGGCAGCCTCCGGGATTTCATGTTTGCCGATATCGACGCCATG
>JANXYI010000443.1 GCA_025350085.1 Deltaproteobacteria bacterium | reverse complement strand
GCGGCGGGCAGCAGGCGCGCCAGTACGTCCAGGTCGCCGAAGTCCGACTTGAGGTAATCCTCAAGGGCATCCTCGAAATTGAGGTCCATTTCCTGCTCTAAGCCTTTCTTGGTTTTTTCCATGATTGCCTCCAACGACACTCCCTCGGACAAATGTATTTGCGCTGTATTTTAGGTTCCTGGCCGCGCGCGGCCCCGTCCCGGTTCCGAGGCGAGCGGGTCCGTGTCCGCGGCGGTCGGCCCGAGAAGGACCGGCTCCAGGCGCCATGACGCCAAAGTATGGCCGGGGCAATCCCTTGGGATGCCCCGTGAAAGCGTGTACCCTTATCCCAATTGGACACGGGTGTAAACAGAATCCTCCTTGCCCGGGGCTCTGCCGGGGGTGCCCGGCTTCTTGCCCGGCCTACTTCTTGCGCGGCGGGATCAGCAGCGATTGCACGCCGGTGACGCCCTTGACCGCGTGCGCATGGACCACGGCGCGGTCCGCGTCCTTCTGGCTACGCACCATGCCGATGAGGTACACCTTGCCGCTGAAGACCTCGGTCTCGATCTGCGTGGCGCTGAGTTCCTTGTCGCCCACCAGGGCTGTGCGCAGCTTGGCCGCGATCTCCAGGTCGGCCGCGGTGGTGTCGGTCTTGCCCGGGGCCTCCCAGTGCGTGGCCACGTTCTTGACGCCCTTCTGCTTTTTGGCCGTGGCCACCGCGAACTCCTTGAACTTCTCGTCCGCCAGCTGGCCCAGCAGCGTGACCCGGCCCAGATAGCAGTAGACCTTCACGGCCAGGCCGAGCTTGCCGTCCTTGTTCACCAGGGCGCTCTTGATCTCGGTGCTGATCTTCTTGTCCGCCGTGATGTCGCCCACGCTGCGCTCGTCGCGCGCGGCGTCGTAGACGGCGCCCCAGGGCGTGAAGGCGCTGGCATTTTGAGACGGAAGCACCATCGCGGTTGCCAGGGCCAGGGCCAAAGCCAGGGTCGGGAGGGCGAAAATTTTGCGCTGCATGGGCTCGCTCCAGGGCTTTAAGGTTGCGGGGTAATCAAAGCATCTGCCGAAAACCGTCCGGGCCGTCAACTCCGCGCCGGTCC
The DNA here is from genome assembly GCA_025350085.1 of Deltaproteobacteria bacterium. GTDB lineage: Bacteria > Desulfobacterota > Desulfovibrionia > Desulfovibrionales > Desulfovibrionaceae > Humidesulfovibrio. The sequence goes on along the minus strand of JANXYI010000443.1, from coordinate 6,628 downwards.
ATGGCCTGGCCCGGAAGCCGTCTTCTCGCACGTTCAGGCCAGACATTTTCGAAGAGCGACACGGACGGGCTAGTTCGGCCTCGGAAGGATCAAGAGCGAGGTCACCCCGGTGACACCCTTGACTGCCTGGGCGTGGGCCACGGCGCGGTCCGCGTCCTGCGGGCTGCGCACCATGCCTATCAGGTACACCTTGCCGCTGAAGACCTCGGTCTCGATCTGCGTGGCGCTCAAGTCCTCGTCGGCCACCAGCGCGGCGCGCAGCCTGGCCGCGATCTCCAGGTCGGCCATGCCGGTGCCCGCGCTCGGAGCCTCCCAGTGCGTCGTCACGCCCCGTACGCCCTCGGTCGCCCAGGCCGTGGCCAGGGCAAAGGCCTTGAAATTGTCGTCCTCCAGCTGGCCCAGCAGCGTGACCATGCGCAGATAGCAATAGACCTTGACCTTCAGACCGCGTTCGCCGTCCTGGTTCAGCAGCGCGCCCTTGATCTGTGTGCTGATCGCCTTGTCAAAGCCGATGTCCGCCACGCTGCGTTCGTCGCGCGCGGCGTTGTAGACGGCGCCCCAGGGCGAGAAGCTATCGGACATCAGGGACTGGAGATCGGCACCCGAGCACGCGGCCAGCAGGAGCAGGGGGAGAAGAATGACTGTTTTGCGCTGCATGGCCGCTCCGGGACCGGGTTGGGGTTCTCATAAGTCTATGCCCACGAGCGCCCAGGTTTGTCAACGCGCGCGTGTTGACCGCCCGGCCCGAAATCCGTACTGTGCGCGCCCAAGCCAGACCACTTTTGAGAGGTGCCCCCCATGACTGCCGCCAAGACCACCGACTGCCCCTGCGGCTCCGCAAAATCCTTCAAGGCCTGCTGCGGCCCCATCCTGGCCGGAACCACGCCCGCGCCCACGGCCGAGGCACTCATGCGCGCCCGTTACAGCGCCTATGTGAAGTGCGACGTGCCCTTCCTTGAAAAGAGCCTGGCCCCGGAAGAGCGCCACGACTTCGACCCCAAGCAGGCCAAGGAATGGGCCGAGACCTCCACCTGGTTCGGCCTGACCATCCACGCGGTCAAGGACGGCGGCGAGGCCGACGAGACCGGGCAGGTGGACTTCAGCGCGTCCTACGAATACCAGGGCAACCGCCAGGACCACCGCGAACGGGCGAACTTCAAACGCATCGACGGCGCCTGGCACTACACCGACGGCAAGATGCGCTCCCACGACCCCGTGGTGCGCGGACCCAAGACCGGCCGCAACGACCCCTGCCCCTGCGGCTCGGGCAAGAAATTCAAGAAGTGCTGCGGGTAGCGGCGAAGAGAAAATAGCCTCCGGCGGCCGGAGGGCCTGAGGCCCCCCGGTTCCCCCTATGACGCAAAGGGCTCTGCCCGGCGAAGACGCCGGACAGAGCCCTTTGCTTTGGGATGACCTGGAAGCCTTCGCCGGATCATCCGCGCAGTACCCGTACCAATCGCTGTCCCCGCCTTTCTTGCCCAACGGGTCGAGCGCCGTGAAGCGCCCAGTGTCCGCGTCGTAGTCGCGCCAAACGAAGCGCGTCAGGTGTGGGCGGGTGGGTCGGTGAAACGTGTGGGCAGCTCCTTGATGCGCCAGAGCAAAATGGCTCCGACGAAAAAGTAGATCTGAATAATCATTTGATATGCGAGATAGATGTCGAACCTTTGTGGATGGATCACATTGATCCAGGCAAATCCAGCGGCATTATACGCGATAATAACGGCCAGAATTCGACTCGCAAGGCGTTTCGCACGGAACGTGAGCCAGGACAGCAACAGCACAAGCGCAACCCAGCCCAAGTTCAATGCAAGGAGCACTGGCTCGTCGTGGTACTTTACAACGTCCCTCAAAAAATGGAGCACTGCGAAGAAGCAGTAGACTTCCACAACGTACCAGGATCCTTGCATGTTACTCACCTCACGAGTATTGTTGTACTTGGACAACTAACCTAATTTCTTCGGTTTTTATAATCGTAATACCACATGAAAGGCGTGACGATTGGATCAAAAAAGTCAAGCACAAACGATCGCCCCCCTTCGCTTCTTTCAATGGGCTTGTAGTCCCCCTGCATTGTCCCGTTGTCGTCGCACGGGTACACCTTGCAGTATGGGTTGTCGTCACGCCCGGTTCGCGCCTGCGGGTTCTCCTGGCCTCCATCGGCCGCAGAGGACTCTCCGCCACCGCCAAACAGTGACCATGCCAACCCCCATACATCGAATTTATTTACCGGATCATCGACACAGTACCCATACCAGTCACTGTCGCCGCCTTTCTCCCGCAAGGGGTCCAGCGCCGTAAAGCGCCCGGTGTCGGCGTCGTAGTCGCGCCAGACAAAGCGCGTCAGGCCAGTGTCGGCGTCATACAAGCCCCCGGCAAAGCCTAGCGGCAGCCGCACCGCGTCGCCTCGGACTTCCAGCAGGTTGCCGAAGCTGTCGTATCGTATGTATTGTACAATGGAGCCGTCGGGGTTTGCAAGGGCCAGGGGCGTGCCGACCTGATCCGTGAGGATGAGGTAGCGCTCCCGGCCGTTCTCGACGCCCAGCGGCGAGCGACCCTGGCCGTACACCAGCCGCCACCATTCGCGGCCGTCGTGGAAACCGCCCAGGCGCAGGGGGTCGAGCCAAATATACTCGGCCGTCACGCGGCTGACGCCATTGACTGTAACGCGCTTCTGGGTGCGCAGGCCGCTGGAATCGTACGTGTAGTCGATGCGGCGGCCGTCAGGGAGTTCGACGGAGAGCAGCAGGCCCGAGGGCTCGTAGTGGTAGCGCGTCTCGTGCTGGCCCTGGGGCGTGGCATCAAGCTTCAGGTTGCGGAAGCCAGCCTTGTCGTGGCCGTACTGGACTTGGCCTGCCTGGCCCAGGCGGTTGCCCGCGCCGTAGGAATAGCGGCGCTCGCCGGTGAAGCGCAGCGGGTTGATATCCGCCAGCCTGCGGCCCTGCTGTCGTACTGGTAGTACTCCCGTAGCCCGCCACGCCCGTCCGTAACGCGGGCTAGGCGCCCGGCAGAATCGTAGGCATAGCGCCGGGTCTCGTCCGGACCAATGCCCAGGCGCACGGTGCGCTCACAAAAATGGCCCGAGGCGTCGCGCTTGGCCTCGATGCAAACAGGGGGGCTGGTGCGTTCCGGAATGCTGGGATCGTTGGCCATGGCAAACCTCCCGAAGAGGGTTTGCGCGCCAAGCGGGATGCCCGGCGCTGAGTGGCCAAGTCTAGCATTGGTTTTTCGGGCCGGACAAAAATGGCACGGTTTTGGCCGCTAAAAGGACAAAAATACCCCCTTGACAGGGTTTGGGGGGCGTCTTCCTACCGGCTGACCCAGAGGGCGGCGCCGGTGAGCTTGCGGAACAGGGCCATGGTCACGGAGCCCTTGAGCAGCTGCGTGAACACGCTCTTGTGCCGGTCCGAGCGGCCCACGGCCACGGCGGCGTAGTGGCCCCGGCGGGCCTCCTGGAGGATGGCCTGGGCCACGTTGTCCGAGAGTTCCAGCCTGGTCTTGATGAGCCGGGTGGGGAAGCCGTTGTCTTCCAGCGCGGCGATGGCCTCGCTGAACAGCCCTTCCGTGTTCTGCGGCGCGTCGGTCTTGCGCAGTACACGCAGCACGGTCACGGCATGCTCGGGCTCGTCCCTGAGGATGAAGCCCACGTGGTCGGCCATGCGGCGGCTCGGTTCGGAGCCGTCCACGCAGAGCAGCACCCCCTTGCGGTCGTATTCCAGGTCGCGGCAGAGCCACAGCGGGAAGGCGAACTTCTCCTGGAGCATCTCCTCGCTGACGCTCTTGTCCATGAGGTTTTCCAGCTTGAGCAGGCCCCGGCGGCCGAAGACCACGGCGTCGTACAATCCGGTTTCGCCCTCGCGGATGATGTCCTGCAGGCGCGAGAAGTTGCGCGACACGAGCTTGTCGTCCACCTGTTCGGCGCTGAACCCGCCCTGGAGGAATATCTGCCGGGCGGCCTGCATGGCCTTCTGGCCGGCCTTGATGATGACTTCGGCGGCCAGCTCACTCTGGCGCAGGGTCTCGTAGTTGGCCTCCTCGGGCCAGACGGCCGGGGGCTGCGGCGCGGTGTAGAAGAGCGTCAGGCGCACGTCCGCCTTGTTCCGGAAAAAGGCGCAGACAAAGCGCAGGCCGAAATGGGCCGACGGGTCGTCGCTGATGGTCACGAGCAGATGCTTGTTCATTGAGCCTCGCTTAAACAGGTCGAGCGCCTCTGACCGCGCGGGGAGGGGGGCCCCTGCTACCGGTTCGTGTGCCCGGCGGTCTCTTAGACCGCCTCGACCTTGACGTACTCGTCAAACCCCGTACTCAAGCGCACCGCGCCGACGATGAACTCGTTGCCGGGATACAGCTCGCAGGCGGCGCCGAAATCGTCGTTGAGCATGATGTCCTTGCCCTCGCCGTTGATATCGAAGCGGATGGTGGTGCCGTCGTCCAGGCGCAGCAGGTCGTCGGAATGCATGGTCACGGGAAGATTCTTCTGGGTGTAGTCGGCCATGGCTTTGGTCTCCTCGCGCGTTGGTCCAGGCGGCCAGCAGGGCCATCCGGGTCGGTTTCGGATCAGTTTGGCTTCACCGTATCGCAAAACTCACGCCCTGGGAACAGGTTACCCCCCAGATGGGCGGAAAAATCGCGCCCGGCCTAGCCCGGCCTTGGGTCCTCGTCCACCAGGCCCTCGATGACCAGGCTGGTGACCTTCTGGCCCTTGAGCGCCTTGGCGCGGTCGAGCATCTGCGCCAGACGCGAGCGGTCGCTGGAGGAAAGCAGGGCCGTCTCCTCGCTGATGGCCCCGGCCTCGAACAGGGCCAGGAAGTGCTGGTCAAAGGTCTGCATCCCGTAGGTGGCCCCGGCCTCGAGCACGCTGTAGAAGGTCTTGTCGCCGCTCTCGCCCTGGAGGATGAGCTCCTTGACGCGCATGGTGTTCCTCAGCACCTCAAACGCCGCCACCCGGCCGCCGCTTTCACGCGGGAGCAGGCGCTGGGACACGATGAAGCGCAGGCTCTCGGCCAGGCGCATGCGGATGAGCCGCTCCTCGTTCGGGCTGAACAGGCCCAGGATGCGCCCGATGGTGCTCCCTGCGTCGGTGGTGTGCAGGGTGGACAGGACCAGGTGCCCGGTGCCCGCGGCCTGCAGCGCGATCTCCATGGTCTCGGGGTCGCGGATCTCGCCCACGAGGATGACCTTGGGCCCTTGGCGGAAGGCCGCGCGCAGCCCCGAGGCAAAGGTGTCGAAGTCGATGCCCAGCTCGCGCTGGTTCACGGTGCCCGCCTTGTGCGGGTGGGTGAACTCCACCGGGTCTTCCAGGGTCACGATGTGCCCGGCCAGATTGGTGTTGATGCGGTCGATGAGCGCGGCGAGCGAATTGGACTTGCCCGAGCCCGTGCCGCCGGTGACTAGGATCAGCCCGTGCTTCTCCTGCGCCATCTCCAGGAAGGCCGCGGGCAGGCCCAACTCCTCCATGGTCGGAATCTTGGAGGGCAGGCGCCGCAGGACCATGGCCAGGCTGCCGCGCTGGCTGAAGATATTGGCCCGGAAGCGGCCCCGGCCCGGGATGGCGTAGGACAGGTCGCAGGAGCCCTTGGCGGCCAGCGCCTTTTGCAGGCGCAGGTTCTCGCCCATGAGGGCCAGGGCCATGGCCTTGGTGGCCAGGGCCGAGAGCTTGCCCAGGTCCGGGGTGGTCACGGCGTCCTTGAGGCTCCCGTCCACCTCGGCCTGTATCTGCTTGCCCGTGGTGATGACGATGTCGGACACCTCGGGGTGCTGGTCCAGCACCTGGGCCATGAGGCCGTCGAGCTGCGCGCGGGTCATGTTCACTTGGCGTCCTCCTGGATCAGGCCGCTGATCTTGTCCTTGTTCTGGGCCTGCACCAGGCCGTCCTCGGGGCTGATGACGCCTTCCTTGATGAGCCGCGCGATCTCGTCATCCAGCGTCTGCATGCCGTGCTCGCGCCCGGTCTGGAGCACGCTCGGCAGCTGGTGCGTCTTGCCCTCACGGATCAGGTTGCGCACGCTGGGGATGGCCATGAGGATCTCCTGGGCGGCCACGCGGCCGGGCTTGTCGATGCGCTTGAAGAGCGTCTGGGAGACCACGGCGCGCAAGCTCTCGGCTAGGCTGGTGCGCACCTGGGCCTGGCCATCCTCGGGAAAGACCTCGATGATGCGGTCGATGGTCTTGGTGGCGCTCTGGGTGTGCAGGGTCGAGAAGACCAGGTGTCCGGTCTCCGCGGCCTCAAGCGCCAGGGTGATGGTCTCCAGGTCGCGCATCTCGCCCACCAGGATGATGTCCGGGTCCTCGCGCAGGGCGCCGCGCAGCGCGGCCTTGAAGCTCTGGGTGTGGTGGCCCACCTCGCGCTGGTTCACCAGGCAGCCCTGGGACTGGTGCACGAACTCGATGGGGTCCTCCACGGTGATGATGTGGTCGCGGCGGTTCTTGTTGGCGTGGTCGATGATGGCCGCCAGCGTGGTGGACTTGCCGCTGCCCGTGGGTCCGGTGACGAGCACGAGACCCTTGTTCAGCATGGCCAGGTCGCGCAGGCGGTCGGGCAGGCCTAGCTGCTCCACGGTCATGATCTCCTGGGGGATCTCGCGGAACACGGCGGCGATGCCCCGGTGCTGCATGAAGAAATTGACACGGT
>JANXYI010000086.1 GCA_025350085.1 Deltaproteobacteria bacterium | reverse complement strand
CCCAGAACCTGGGCAGCATGCTGAACGCCGTGGGCTTCATCGGCAAGAGCGTCAAGGCCGACGGCTACAACCTGAGCAAGTCCGGCGACTCCTCCAGCACGGTCTACTACAGCCTGGGCGAGAGCGTGGCCAACATGCAGGTCAACATCTACGCCCAGGACGGCAGCCTTGTGCGCACCGATGCCATCGGCGCCAAGCAGGCCGGAGAGTTCCAGTACAACTGGGACGGCAAGGACGCCAATGGCACCAAGCTGCCCGACGGCACCTACGGCGTGGCCATCATCGCCGAGGACGCCTCGGGCGCGCCTGTGCTCGTCCAGTCCAAGATCAGCGGCGAGGTCTCCGGCCTGGTCACCCAGAACGGCACGACCATGCTCCAGCTCAAGGACGGCCGCACCGTGGACATTTCCAGTGTCAACGAGGTGGTCGCCACCACAGCGTCAACAACGGCGTCCCAGTAAATCGGTCCGGCGCGCCGCAATCCAAGTCTAACTAGAATGTCGAAGGGATAGGAGGTTCACCATGTCACTTTCCGCCTCGCTGTATCAGGGAATCACCGGCCTGCAGGCCCACAGCGAAAAGATCTCGGTCATCGGCAACAACCTGGCCAACGTCAGCACCGTGGGCTACAAGGGCGCGAACATGCAGTTCGAGGACGTCATGAGCCAGGACGTCTTCACCTCGGCCGGCGTGGCCCAGGTGGGACGCGGCGTGCGCGTGGCGGCCATCTACTCCGACTTCGCCCAGGGCTCCTTTGAGAGCACCTCGGAGTCCACGGACCTGGCCATCGGCGGCAGCGGCTTCTTCACCGTAAAGGCCAACAACACGCAGAACCAGTTCTACACCCGGGCGGGTGACTTCCGCTTCGACAAGGACGGCAATCTCACCGACCCGCACGGCTACGTCGTGCAGGGCTGGGCCATGAAGCAGTCCACCACCAACTCGGTGACCGGCAGCGCTGGCGCCTCCAGCACCACCAGCTTCGCCATCACCGGCAGCCCCACGGACATCAAGATCAACAACTTCCAGTCCCCGCCTGAGGCCACCAGCCGGGTGAGCATGATCACCAACCTGGACCCGAACAACTTAAGCAAGTCCAACTCGGCTACCAACCCGTATTTCGCCATGTTCAACAACTGGAACGGCACCCAGAGCACCCCGCTCTCCAGCAGCTCCTACGGGTACAGCACCACCCTCAAGGTCTACGACCAGGTCGGTGCGTCGCACAACCTGACCACCTACTTCGACCAGGTGACCCTGAGCAACGCCGGCGGCAACACCGTGTGGGAATACATCGTCACCAGCGGCCCGGCCGAGGACGGCCGCAGGCTCTCCGGCGCCAACGGCTTGATCTCGGCCATGAACACCACCTCGGCCGCCGGTGTGCTCATGATCGGCACCATGACCTTCCGCGCCGGCCAGCTCGTGGGCGAGAGCGCCTACACCCTGAAGAGCAACGCGGGCGGCAACGTGAAGGATCTGAACGCCTGGAAGCTGGCCGACTTCTCCTCTGCCGGCTTCCCGCTGGTCACCCCGAACTTCATCCAGGCCTCCAACGCCTCCCTGGCCACCAGCAAGACGGCCACGCCCATTGAGATCAACTTCGGCATCCGCGCCACGGACCTGACCAGCAACGGCTCGGGCTCCTTTACCGTGGGCTGGAGCCAGTCCAGAGGCGCCGTGTCCTCCAACGCTGCGGCCATCGGCGCCAAGATCAGCAACGTCGGCTGGCTGCCGAGCATGAAGAACCCCAGCATCGACGCCACGGCCACCCAGTCCTTCGACACCGGCGGCTCAAGCACCCTGTTCCAGAGCCAGAACGGATTCACCGCAGGCTTTTTGCAGAGCATCTCCGTGTCCCGCGACGGCGTGCTCACCGGCCGCTACTCCAACGGCCAGGTGCTGGACCTGTACTCGCTCACGCTGACAAGCTTCACCAACCAGTGGGGCCTCAGGCGCGAGGGCGGCAACCTGTTCAGCGAGACCCGCGATTCCGGACCGGCCCTGACCGGCCAGGCCAACTCCCCGGGCAAGGGCAGCATCGCCTCCAGCACGCTGGAACAGTCCAACGTGGACATGGGCACCGAGTTCGTGCGCATGATCACCGCCCAGCGCGGTTTCCAGGCCAACACCAAGGTCATCACCACGGCGGACAGCCTGCTCGGCGAAATCATCGCCATGAAGCGCTAGACGTAAAGAAAGTCTCCATCCCGAAGACGACTCCGCCCGGCTTGACCGACCGGGCGGGGTCTCTTTTTTGGGGTACGCCCAGGCCAGGGATATACGGGTGCGGCAGAATTTTCCCGTGCTCTATGCCGGAGCGCGCCCCTGGTGTCCGCGTGGAACACGGCCACCCGAAGCAGGGCGCCGGAACAGGCGCTCAGCGGCTGAGCCGTTCAGGCAGGGCAGCCGAAGGCAGGCCGTACAGAGGAATGGAATACCTGTCCGGGGGACGTCTCTCAGAGGATGGCCGCCAGGGCCTCCAGGTGCTCCAGGCAGCGGCGGAAGGACTCGGCCGTGGCGTCCTCGTTCTCCAGGGCCACCTCCAGATACCCGGCCAGGGGCCGCCAGAAGGGCGGGGTCTGGCTGACCAGGCGCCTGGGCGGGGCACAGCCCCCGGCCCCCAGCTGGGCGGCCAGGCGCGCCGCGCCCGCGCCCAGGCCCGGCAGCGACCGCCGCAGGCTTGCCGCCAGGCGCGGCTGCGCAACACCGAGCGCCTCCCAGGCCGCACGCACCGGCCCCTGGTCCGCCCCGGACAGCCGCCAGAGAAAGAAGGCGCGCCAGAACACCCCGGCCAGCTCCTCGGCCATGGGCGCGGGCCCGGCCCCTGGCAGGCCCAGGCGGCGCAGGCCGAACAGCCCCTCGGGGGTGCGCTCGGTGCCGTAGAGGATCAGCCCCGGCATCTGCAGCCGCTCCAGGCGCTCGGCCGGGCCGCGCAGGGCCACGGCCGCCAGGGCGGCCACCCGCTTGGGGCTCAGCCCCTGGCGGCACAGCGCGCTGGCTCGGCCGCAGGCCCAGCAGCCCCGCGCGCAGGAGACGCTGGAACGCAGCACCAGGTGCCCGGGCTGGTACGGGCCGGTCTCCCAGGGGTTCACGTTGCCCACGGACAGGTTCAGGGTCCTGAGGCCCGTCCAGGCGGCCACATGCATGGGCCCGGTGTCCGGGGTGATGAACAGGCCGAGCGTGCTGCCCGCGGCCACCAGCTCGGCCAGGGAAAGCTTGCCCACCAGGTCCAGCGCCGGGTGGTCGAACAGGGCGCGGATCTCGCGCGCCACGCCCAGGTCGCCCTCACCGCCCAGGAGCACGGGCCGCAGGCCCCGGTCCAGCAGCTCGCGCACCAGCCCGGCGTAGAAGGCCGCGTCCGGCCGCTTGGTGGGCTCGCTGGCGCCCACGAACACGCCCACGCTCTTGGCCTCCGGCCCCTGCGGCTCGCGCGGCAGCGCGAAATGGGTGTTCTGCGTGGCCGAGAAGGGCACGATGTCCAGCGCGTTCAGGTCGGCCCAGTGGAAGCGGTTGTACCGGTTGCTCTGCACCAGACTCTGGCGGTAGAGCTGCCAGGCCCCGCGCACCCGGAGCGCGCCGTCGGCCTCCAGCACCGGCCCGACCTTGATGTCCGCGGACACCTGCCCGGCCAGCCGGGCCGCCTCGGGCCGGATGCTTAGGTTGACCACCAGGCGGTAGTGCTGGCCGAGGAGCGCGCCGGAAGCCGCCTCAGCCCAGGAGATATAGGCCGCGGGCGGGCTCACGGGCAGAAGCGGGGTGAAGAAGGACTCCTCGGCCACCACGTGGATCTGGTGGCCGGGGTAGCAGCGGCCGAGCCAGAGCAGCAGCGGATAGGTGAGCACCAGATCGCCCATGCGCTGCATCTGCAGCACCAATATCGGCCCACCGGACATGACCCGCCCGCCTAGCGCACCCGTCCGGGGAAGGACTGGTGGATGGCCGCCATGAGTGCGCTCAGGCGGTGTTCGTAGGTGTGCCCGGCCAGCACCCTGGCCCGTCCGGCCGTGGCCAGGCGCTCCCGGGCTTCGGGGTCGGCCAGGAAGCGTTCGAGAAGCGGGGCGATCTCCTCCTGGCTGCGGTACAGCGCGATCTCCGTGTCCGGCTCAAACAAATGCTCGATCTGCCGGCGGTGGTCCGTGAGCAGGAAGGCCCCGGCCGCGGGCACGTCGAAGACGCGCTGGTTCACCGCGCCCTTCATCTGCAGGCTGGTGCAGTTGAAGTTCACCTCGCTTGCGGGGTAGAAGCCGGGCAACTCGTCGTAGTAGCTGAGCTCCCGGTGCAGGCGGAAGCCCTCCGGCGGATATCCGGCCAGGAGCTGGTCCCAGCCCGAATCCCCGACGATGAGCGGGGCAAAGGGCAGGATTTTGTCCACGCAGCCCAGGCGGTACTCCAGGGTGGAGAGCCAGACCAAGGCCGTGGCATAGGCCGTGCGCCGGAGCAGCGGCAGGGCCTCGAACTGGGGCAGAAGCTCCGGCCGGTGCGCGGCCAGCAGGGCCGGGATCGAGCGCCCGCCCGACTCCCCGAAGGTTTTGGCCAGGGCCGCGAAGGCGGCCATAAGGTCCGGGCCGGGGTCTGCGGCCTTGAGGCGGCTGGCGGTCTTCTGGACCATGGAGTTGCCCACAAAGGACACGCGCGCGCGCCACTCGGGCCGGCCCTCGCGCCCCGGGCAAAAGCGCTTGGGGTCAGCGCCGAGCGGCAGCCAGAAGACGTTGGTGAAGCCGCAGGCGCGCACGGCCTCCAGGCTGTCCGCGTCCCAGGTCAGGATCAGCGTGTTCTGCGGGTCCGGCGCAGGATACAGCGGCAGGATGAACTCCGGATTGTCCACGAACCAGGACACCAGCGGCAAGCGTAGCTCCCCGGCCAGGGCGTAGAGCACGCCCTCGTGGTCCACGCCCAGGTGGTTCACCGTGACGATGGCGTCGGGCTTGAAGCTCGCGACTGCCTCGCGGATGGTGCGCACGAAATGGTCGCGGTCCACGCTGCGCGAGGCGAAGTCCAGCAGCAGGTGCGGCACGTTAAGGCGCTGGCAGGCGGCCCTCAGCTCGCCCAGCAGGAAATAGGCGCTGGTCAAGAGGAGCAGGCGCGGGGCGCGGCCAACGTGGCGCAGGGCAAGGGCATCGTCCATGAGGCGGCACCCTAGCCGGGTCCGGCTGCGCTGTAAAGCCGGGCGGCCAGCAGGCGCTTGTTATGTCAAGATAGATATAAATAAGTATACGTAAATTTCGGCTTCCCTGTGCCAAAACCGAAAAACTCGCATAGGGATATCCAGCGATTGCAGTGATTAGATCGAAATAATCACCTATAGCATCAGGACTGGCTATGCCCCCCGTGCACCAGCTTGTCGCCGACACCTCCCAGCATTGGGAACTCCTGGAAGACCTGACCGGCCGGGTGGAATACTGTTCCCCCTCCTGCCTGGCCGTCACCGGCTACGGGCCGGAGCATTTCCTGGGTTCCACCGGGGCCGTGCCGCGCCTGGCGCACCCCGCGTACAAGGCGCCCCTGGAGGTCTTTCTGGCCGAGCTGCGCAGCGGCCCGGTCCAGCAAAAGAGCCTGGAGCTGCGCATCCGCCGCCACGACGGCTCCACCTGCTGGGTGTCCTGCCACGCCCGGCGCGTGGCCGGGACCGGGGGCCGGGAGTTTTTGCGCGCCACCCTGCACGACATCAGCAACCGCAAGGTCGTGGAGCTGGAGCTGGCCGCCTCAAGGCTCAAGGACCCCGTCACCGGCCTGCACAACCGCACCTGGTGCATGGAGCACCTGAAGCGCCAGCTGGAACGCAAGCGCGGCGGCCATCATTTCACCGTGGCCGTGGTGGACATCGACCGGCTGAAAAAGGTCAACGACACCCTGGGCCCGGCCTATGGCGACGACATCATCCGCATGGCCGCGGAGCGCATCACCTCCACCATCGCCTTACCCGACGCCGCGGCGCGCATCTCCGGGGACGGCTTCGCGCTCATCTTCCAGGACAAGACCCCGCGCCAGATCATCAAGCACATCAAGGAGATCCAGGCCGCCATGTCCGCGCCCTTCGACCTGCGCGGCCACGAGGTCACCATCACGGCCAGCGCGGGCATCGTGTCCGGCTTCGTGCCGGGCGAGAGGCCCGAGGAGATCCTGCGCAACGCCAACATCGCGCTCAGGCAGGCCAAGACCAACAGCCACCACCGCTACAAGGTCTTCCACTCGCACATGTTCGAGGAGAGCTCCCGGCTCATGGAGATCGAGATCGACCTGGTCTCGGGGCTCAAGAATGGCGAGTTTTTCCTGGAATACCAGCCCATCATCTGCCTGGAGACCAAGGAGCTCAACAGCCTGGAGGCGCTCCTGCGCTGGCGGCATCCGCGCCACGGCCTGATGCAGCCCGACGAGTTCCTGCCCGTGGCCGAGGCCACGGACTTCATCGTGCCGCTCGGCGAGTGGGTGCTGCGCCAGGCCTGCACGGACATGGTCAAGATCCTGGCCGAGTACCCGGAGCTCAACGGGCTGTCCATGAGCGTGAACATCTCCGCCCGGCAGCTGGCCCAGCACAACATCGCCGAGACCGTGGCCCTGGTGCTGCGCGAAACGGGCCTTGCGGCCAAGCGGCTCAGTCTGGAGATCACCGAGACCGTGGCCATGGAAGACCCGGCCTTCACGGCCCACTGCCTGCACATCATCCGCGCGCTCGGCGTCAAGATCAGCATCGACGACTTCGGCACGGGCTACTCGTCGCTGTCCTCCCTGCAGAACTTCCCCATCGACACGATCAAGGTGGACAAGAGCTTCGTGGGCCGCATGGACACCAGCGCAGAGCAGCGCAAGATCGTGCGCTCGGTCATCTCGCTGGCCCATAGCCTGAAGCTGGACGTGGTGGCCGAGGGCATCGAGCTGCGCGAGCAGTGGTCCATGCTAAAAGTGCTGGACTGCCAGAACGGGCAGGGCTTTCTGTTCTCGCACCCGGTGGACGCGCTGGCCCTGCGCGCCTACATCGACAAGAAATCGGCCCTCAGACCGTAGGCAGGGTCCCGGCGATGCGGTAGCCGTTGCCGCCCGCGTGCTTGGCCGCATACATGGCCGCGTCGGCCCGGCCGAGCAGCGTGTCCTGGTCCGCGCCGTGCTCCGGGAAGCAGGCCAGCCCCACCGAAGCCCCCAGGAACATCGTGCCCTCGGCCACCTCAGGCGCATACAGCGCCTCCAGGATCTTCTCGGCCACGGCGCGCGCATCCCGGGGTCCAGCCAGGTCGGGCAGCACCACCACGAACTCGTCGCCGCCCAGGCGGGCCACGGTGTCGGACTCGCGTACGCAGGCGTGCAGCCGAAGCGCCGTCTCCACGAGCACCCGGTCGCCGTGGGCGTGACCAAAGGCGTCGTTCAGGCCCTTGAAATGGTCCAGGTCCACGTACAGGAGCCCCACGCCGGTGGTCGTGCGCCGCGCCCGGCGCAGGGCCTGCTCCAGGCGGTCGGCGAAGAGCTGGCGGTTGGGCAGGCCGGTGAGCGGGTCGTGCAGGGCCATGTGCCGCACGCGTTCCTCGCTGACCTTGAGCGCGCTAACGTCCTGGGCGTTGATGACCACCCGGCCGCCGGGCATGCGCGAGACCTTCATGCGGCACCAGCACTGGCCGCCGTCGCGGTGCAGGAAGGAGAACACGCGCTCCGGCGGATCATCCTGGGCCATGTCGGCCATCAGGTTGACCACAAAGGACTGGCGGTCCTCGGGGCTGGTGAAGATGCGGTCTGCCAGGGCCGCCAGCGAGCTCACCTCCTGCACGGAATAGCCAAACAGGCGCATGAGGCCCGGATTGCCGTAGACCAGGGCGCCGCCCGGCTCGGCCAGGGCGATGCCGTCAAAGGAATTATGCAGGATGGCCCCGCGCTCGCGGCCCTCCTGCTCCAGGCGCGAGTAGAGATCGGACAGGTCGAGGGTCATGGCGTTGAAGGCCTTGGCCAGGTTGCCCAGTTCGTCCCTGGTCAACACCGGGGCGCGCGCGGTCAGGTCGCCCTCGGCCACCTTGGTGGCGGCCCTGGTCACGGCCAGGATGGGCTGCGCCACGCGCCGGGCCAGCACCCAGGCCCCGAGGCCCAGGCCCACGGCCACGGCCAGGCCCACCAGCACGATGGCCAGGGCCAGCCGCCCGGCCGAGGCAAAGGCCTCGTCCTGGGACATCTCGGCGAGTAACGCCATCTGGTAGGCGGGCAGCCAGCGGTACACCCCCACCACCGGCACCCCGGCGTCGTTCAGGTACAGCCCCTGGCCGCTGTTTCCGGCCAGGGCGCGGTGGATGCCCTCGGTGTGGGCCTGGCGCCCCAGGCCCGGCCCGCTGGTGCGGCCCGAGGCCACCAGGACGTTGGCGGAGTCCACCAGATAGGCCTCGCCCGTCTCGCCCAGGCCCGCCCGGGAGCGGATGATCTGGTCGATGGGCTCCAGGCTCAGGTGCACGGCCAGCACGCCCAGAAGCTCGCCCGAGGCGGATCGCACCGGCACGCTCAGCGTGAGAATGGGCCTGAGCGACTCCGGCGCCGGGTACACGCTCTGCACCGTGGGTCCCTGCCGGCCCTGGGTGTAGAAGTGGTAGTTGGCCCGGTAGCCGCCGACGTGCGAGGCCTCGGTGGAGAGCAGCACGCGCCCGCCCGAGGGGGCCAGGAGCAGCGCCTCGCGCACGTCCGGCTGCGCGGCCTGGAAGTCCTGCAGATGCTCAAGCAGGTGGGGCTCCCGCTTGGAGCGCCCGGAGAGTTCACGGGACGCCGTGGCGCCCACGAAATTCAGGTCGCGCAGGCGCTCCTCCACCCACAGGGCCAGGTCCGTCTCCTTCTGGCGGCTGGCGGCCTCCAGGCGTTCCACCGCCGCCTGGCGCAGAAAGGCCCGCCCGGCCAGGTACGTGGCCGCGCCCATGCAGGCCGTGGCCAGCAGCGAGAACACCAGGTAGGTGCTCACCAGCCGGGCCACGAGGCTTTTGCGGATGAAACCCGTCATGCGCACCTGCTCACGTCATTCATTGCGCCGGGGCCAGTTCCCGGCGGCAGTGCGTCTGCGCGCCCTCGATGGCCAGGATATGGGCGCTGCGCACCACGTCGCCCTGGCCCGCAAAGGTCAATTTCCCGGTGAACCCCTCATACCCGCTCAAGGAGGCGATGCCCGCGCGCAGCGACACCGGGTCCACGCTGCCCACTGATTTAGCCGCGGCCAGGAGCACGCCCAGCGCGTCCAGGGTCAGGGCCGCGTTCTTGTCCAGCGGGGTGCCGATCTGTTCCTGATAGCGCTCGGCCTCCTGGCGCAGCGGCCCGCGCAGGGACTGCGCCGCAAAGTCCGAGCTGAAGAACGCGCCCTGGGCCTGGGGCAGGGCATGGATGCGCCGGTCCACATCCCAGGAGTCGCCGCCGAGGAACACCCCGCTGAAGCCAGCGGCCCTGGCCTGGGCCAGCTGGCGGGCCAGGTCCTCGGGAAAGTTGGGCAGGAACAGGACCTGCGCGCCAGAGGCCCGGATGCGCGCGAGCGGCGCCGCAAAGTCCGTGGTCCCGGAGCTGTACGCCTCCTGGACCGTCACCTGCCCGCCCTGGGCGGCAAAGGCCTCGCAGAACAGGTGCGCCAGCCCGCTGGAGTAGGTGTCGGCCTCGTCATAGAGCACCGCGGCCCGCTTCAGGCCCAGGTCCCCCAGGGCGAAGCGGGCCATGATCCGGCCCTGCACCGTGTCCACCAGGCAGACCCGGAAGATGTAGTTGCGGCCCTGGGTCAGCGCCGGGGTGCTGGCCGAGGGGCTGACGAGCGGCACCTGGTTCAGCTCGGCCACGCCCGCAATGGGCAGGGCGTCGCGGCTGTAGTACGACCCCACCAGGGCCGAGATCCGCTCCTGGCGGATGAGCCGGACCGCGGCGGCCATGGCGCGCTCCACCCGGTCGCCCGTGTCCTCCACCAGGAGCCGGACCTTGAGATGCCTGTCGCCCAGGGCCAGGCTGCCCTCGGCGTTGACGCGCGCCACAAGGGCCTCGGCCGCGCGCTGGGATGTGGCCATGGAGGGCGTGCCGGTCAGCGGCAACAGGAGCCCGATGCGGAACTCGTCCTCCGGACCCTGGCCCCTGTTGCAGGCGGCCGTGAGGCCCAGGGCGAACAGCAGCAGGAGGCCGGTGAACACGAGGCAGCGGGCCGGGCCGCTCGCAAGCGAAGTTCCATGACGCATCGGCGCACCCCCTTCCCTCTCTCCGCACCGCGCTCAAAATAACCCGGCGTACAGGCCGCCCGGGGCGATGCGCTCCAGAACCTGACCGACGTACGCAGGCCGCCCCGAAATATAACGGCCGCTGGCAGCCAGGGACGAAATCCGCTTCGTGCCATTTTTACTGTCTATGCGCTATCACGGCGTTTGACAAGAAAGGCCCGTCCGGAAAGCCGGGGCATTTTCAGCCCGGCCGACGGCGCAGGCGGCGCATCAGCGCGCCCATGAGCCGCTGAGAAGAATTTCAGCCCGCCTAGCGGCGCAGGCGGCGCATCAGCCCGTCCGTGAGCAGGCGCGCCTCGTCCAGCCCCAACTGGCGGGCCAGCAGGAAGTAGAGCGTGGCCCAGACCGGGATGAGCACGGCCCAGATGAGGCGTGTGCCCGAGGTGGCCCAGGCGCCAAGCCCGATGACCAGGCTGGGGCCAGCGCACTTGAGCCAGGTGGACAGGCGCATGGGCCAGGACCCCAGGCGGCGCTTGAGCAGCCAGGACAGCAGCGCCACGTTGACGAAGCTGGCCACGCTGACCGCCAGCGCCAGGCCCA
>JANXYI010000358.1 GCA_025350085.1 Deltaproteobacteria bacterium | reverse complement strand
GGTGCCGGGCGTGAGCTTGCGGGGCTCGTTGCCAGCCGGACTGGCGGAAAGGTCCATGACGAACACGGAGGCCGTGCCCGTGCGCAGGGACATGAAGGCGAGGGTGCGGCCGTCGGGCGAGAGGGCCGGGCTGGCCGCGTCGCCGCGGGTGTCCAGGACGCGCGGCTGGGCCTTGGGGCTGGCCAGGCCGATGGTCAGATCCAGAGCCACGATGCGGCGCTGCTGTTCGCCCTCGCCGCGCTGCTGGAAGTACAGGGTTGTGCCGTCCGGGCTGAAGCAGGGCGCGGCGTCCTCGGTGGCGCGGCCGGTGAGCTTCACGGCCTGGGCCTCGGGCTTGCTCAGGTCGAGCAGATAGATGTCGCCCTTGACGTCGTCCTCCGCGCCCACAAAGGCCAGGCGCCTGCCGTCGGGCGAAAGGGCCGGGGACTGGCGGTCGGCCAGGGCCGGGGCCAGGCGCCGGGGCAGCACGCTGAGGGCCGGGTCCAGGCTGCGCAGCCAGAGCTCATTGTAGCCGCCGCTCTGGCGGGTGTAGGCCAGCCATTTGCCGTCCGGGGTGATGTCCAGGCCGAGCACGTCGCCGGTCTCGAAGCTGACCTGCACGGGCAGGTTCACGTCCAGGCGGCGCGGCTGGGCGCGCTGGGCCTGGGGCCGCAGGGCCTCGTCGATGACGGCCTGGGCCGACTGGCCAGCCTGGATGTCATTCCGGACAACGGGCTGGGGCTGGAGAGCGGCCTTGGTGACGGCCTTGGTGCTGGCCTTGGCCGTGGGCCCGGCCGCAAGAGACGGTACAGGCCAGGGCAGCAGGCAGAGCGCCAGGCCCGCCCCTGCCAGGAGTCGGCGGATGCGGTGCGCGTTCATTTCTTCACCGTCCAGGTTCCGTCAGGCGCCTGCAGCTTCTCGCCGGGCCTGGCCGTGTCCACGGCAAGCTTGGCGAACACGGCGCGCACCTTGGGCAGGTCGGCCGGGGTAAGGCTGGCGTTGGTCTCGATGGCCCGGCGCATGACCGCCTCGCGCGCGCGGTTGACCTCGCCGAGCACGGCGTCGAACTCCGGCTGGCGGTAGCCCGTGGCAAAATCCTGCAAATCCTGCGGGGCCTTGTCGCGTGTCAGGGCAAAGCCCTTGAGCAGGCCCTGGTTGTCCTCGCCCGCCCAGCCCAGGCGCTTGAAGGCCTCGATGTCGTCGGCGTGGAAGCTCATGACCTGCATGGCCGTGACCGCGTCCTGCTGCTCGCGGCTCTTGCGCGGCGGGGCCTGGATGCGCCCGAGGGGGTCCACCCCGCGCACCGAGGCCACGAGCAGCGTCTCCTCGGACAGGGAGTTGTAGGAGCCCAGGATTTGATTCTCCAGCGAGGTGCGCTCGCTGGCCACGTTGACCTTGACCTCGGCCAGGGTGCAGCCGGACAGAACGGCCAGGGCAGCGAGGGTGGCAGTCACGAGCAGGCGTTTCATGGGGCGACTCCTTGTGGGGCGGTGTTCCGGACGACCTTGAGCCTGCCGGGTGGGTCTGCCGGATCGCGGCAGATGCCCCCGGCTGAGGCCGAGTTCAGGGTTTCCACGATGGCGGGGATGGGGGCCAGCGCCTTGGTCAGCTGCCTGCGGATGGGCAGGTTGGCCACGGGCAGGCGGTCGATGCGCGGCAGGTCCAGCGCGAAGCCTTTGACCACCACCTCGCCGGACAGGTTTACGTTGCCGTAGGCCATGCCGATGCGGACAAGGCGCGGGAAGCCGATGTCCATGAGGCGGCGCTGCTGCACGATGGACTCGTTCTGTTCGTCAGGGTCCAGCGCGTAGAGCAGGCGCTCCAGGGTGCGCGGGCCGATCTTCGTGATGTCCGCGCGCAAGGCCAGGCGTTGCAGCAAGGCCTCGGGGTCATTGGTCAGCGGCACGGACAGGGTCACGCGGCCCGCGGTCTCGGCCTGGTCGCCCAGGTCCTTGGTTGCCTTGGTCGGCAGCAGCCGGGCCGGGTCGATGCCGGTGAAGGCGCAGTCGGCCTCCAGGCTGTAGCTGCCGCTGCCTGCGGACTTGACCAGGGCGCTGCCCTGGAGGTTGCCGCCGAGCAGCCCGGCGCGGAAAAAGCGCAGGGCCGGGAGCGGGCCGCTCAAGTCCAGGCGCAGGGAGACGTCGCGCAGGGAGAGCGGCAGGCCGCCACTCTTGAACTGGAGCTGGCTGAAGCCCAGGCTGCCGCCGCCGGGCGCAAAGCCGTGCAGGGAGGCGCGGGCGAAGTCGTCGTTGCCGCCGGACCTGCCGCTGCTGGCCGGGGCCTGGTCAATGACCAGCTCGGACAGGGGCAGCTGGACCTCGGCGCCTGGCGCGGCACAGCGCAGGCCCGGGGCCAGGGCGAAGCGCTTGTCCAGGCGCAGGGAGCTTGTCAGGCCGCTGATGGAGAGTTCCGGACCCAGGCGCAGGTTCAGGCCCGGGCTGGTCAGCCGCGCGGACAGGGCCAGGCTGCGGCCTCCGGACAGCCGCGCGTCGAACCCGGCCTCGAGACGGCCTGTGCCGGACAGGCCCTTGGCCTTGACCGCTGGCGCGGGCAGGTTCTGGAGCCCGGCCTTGAGGTCAAAGTTCAGGGTGCCGTCCATGTGTTCCAGCACGGCCGCCAGACGGTCCTGGTCGCGGTCCAGCATCAGGTCCAGGCGGTCCAGCACCAGGCGCAGGTTCTGGTCCAGGTCCAGGCCGTCCACGTGCAGCAGCTGGGAAACCTGCACGGAGCGCGCGTTCTGCTGGGCCGCGTTCACGGTCAGGAGCCCGCGCAGGGGCTTTTCGAGCGGGCCGGTGCCCGGCAGCTCGGAAAGCGGGCCAAAGGCCAGGGACCCGGTCAGGCTGGATTCGCGCAGGCCGCCGGTGGTGCGTGCCCGCAGGGGCCGAGGCGTGGTGAGCCCGCGCAGGCGCAGGGTCTCGGCGGGCTGGCCCTTGGCGTCACCTGTTCCGGCCAGGGGCCAGTCCAGGGACAGGTCCGCAAGGCTGAGCACCGTTTTCAGCTCCTTCAGGAAGCCCAGGCGCTGGATGGTCTGGGAGAGCTTCCCGGACTTGGGCGCAGGGTCTTGGGCCTTTGGCAGCGTGGCGGACAGCTTCCAGTCCAGGGCCAGGCCGCCCGAGCCCTTGGCCTGGCGCGGGAGCAGGGGCGCGGCCAGGGCCAGGAGCTTCTGCGCGTCCAGGCCCAGGCTGCCGTGGCTTTGCACGTCGCTGCCGACCAGGCTGGCCAGGGCCGCGCAGTGCAGGGCCTGGCCCAGGTCCAGGGTGAGCTTGGCGTCGGTAACATTGGCGGTCAGCGGGCCCTGGCTGCCGGGAGTGCCTGCGAGGCGGATGTCCGGGACGCTCAGGCGCAGGGCGAGCGGGGCCTCCAGGGGCCGTTTGCCGGGCGCAAAAATGCGCAGGACCGGGATGTCCAGGGCCAGGGTGTCCAGGCTGGCGGAAATGTGCTTGTCGGCCGGGAGGTCGGCGCGCAGGGCGAGGGTCTTGGTCAGGCCGGGCACCTGGGCCTTGCCGGGAAGGTCGATGCCCTGGGCCTCAGCGTTCACATCCAGGCTGGCTGCGCCGGTGACATTGAACAGAGCGGCCGGGTTCAGCGCCAGGCCGTCCACCCTGGCCTTGAGGCCTGCCTGGCCGCGCTTCATGCTCATGGGGGTCTTGCCCTGCAGGCGCAGCCCGTCCATCGACATCGTTGCGCTGGCTGTCAGGCTGCCGGGCGCGCCTCCCTGGGCCTCGCCGGGCAGCACGGCCTCAAGGGAATCCAGGCGCAGCCGGGCCTGGGCCAGGCTCAGGCGCTCGGACCCGGAGCTGCGGATGAGGTTGCGCGCGTCC
>JANXYI010000320.1 GCA_025350085.1 Deltaproteobacteria bacterium | reverse complement strand
CGGACAAGTGGAAGAACCTGGTGAACCTCAAATACTCCGACTACCTGCACAAGGACCAGTTCCTCAAGTTCATGGCCGAGGGCGACGACCCCTTTGGCACCGAGGCCGTCATCCACCTGGGGGCCTGCTCCAGCACCACCGAGCGCGACGCCGACTACCTGATGGAGAACAACCTGCGCTACACCCAGGTGCTCTGCCGCTTTGTGCTCAAGAACTCCGTGCGCTTCCTGAACGCCTCCAGCGCCGCGACCTACGGAGGAGGGGAACAGGGCTTCTCCGACGCCCACGCGGGCCTGGAAGGCCTGCGGCCGCTCAACATGTACGGCTACTCCAAGCACCTCTTCGACCTCTGGGCTCATCGCGCGGGCCTGCTGGACCGCATCGCCTGCATCAAGTTCTTCAACGTCTTCGGGCCCAACGAATACCACAAGCAGGATATGCGCAGCGTCATCTGCAAGGCGCACAAGCAGATCGGCGAGCGCGGGCGCATGCGCCTGTTCCGCTCCTACCGGCCGGAGTACCCGGACGGCGGGCAGATGCGCGACTTCGTGTACATCAAGGACTGCGTGGACATCCTCTGGTGGCTGCTTGAGAACCCCGGGGTGAACGGAATATTCAATGTTGGCACCGGAATTGCTCGTACCTGGAATGACTTGGCGCGGGCAGTGTTCGCGGCCATGGGGAGAACCCCGGACATCGAGTACATCGAGATGCCCGAGACCATCCGGGACAAGTACCAGTACCTGACCCAGGCCGAGATGGACAAGCTGCGCGCCGCCGGATACCAGGCGCCCTTCACCAGCCTGGAGGATGCGGTCCGGGACTACGTGACGCAGTACCTGGACCAGGACGACCCCTACCTGGACCCTGGCAAAGTATAAAAAGTAAAGGACGACAGCTGGTTGAAGCGTAGGCGGTTTGTACTCTTTCTGGCCCTGGGCCTGCTCCACTGTCTGCTGGCGGGGCCGACCCTTGCGGTCATCGGCGATTCGGGTGCCGCAGGCCCGGAGGTGCGCCTGCCGGTGACGCCGCCGCCCGCCCCACCCGTGGCGCGCCAGATACGCCTCGGCGCGGCCCAGTTGGTGCTTGTTCCGCCGCCGCCCGCCATTCTTTCCGCTGTCGAAATTCCGACGCTGACGCCAACGGAACCGCCTGTTTTTGCCGAGAATCTGATCCTGGGCCACGGCGGCGTCCAGGCGCAGGCCCCGGGCCTGTCCGTGGGCGGCCCGGAGCTGCGCATGGGCGTCACCCCGCCGCCCGCGGCTCCCTCGCTTGATCCCCCGCCAGCCCCGGTCTTCACCGGGGAAGGCGAGCCCGGCCCGTCGCAGTGGAAGCTCACGGCCGACCGCATCGAGGGCCAGCACGACAGCGAGTACGTGCAGGCCCTGGGCAACGCGGTGCTGGTCAAGGGGCTCAACGTGCTCAAGGCCGACTCCATGCGCTACTACCAGAAAAGCCGCTGGGTGGTACTGAAGGGCAACGTGCGCGTGTCCTGGGAGGGCGACATCCTGGAGGCCGAGGAGGCCGAGTTCGACCTGAACAGCATGACGGGCTGGCTCAAGCGCGGCAAGGTCTTTGTGGGCAAGTCGCACATCTATTTCCAGAGCGAGGCCATCCGCAAGTACGGCGCCTCGAGCTACCGCTTCCAGAACGCCAAGATCACGGGCTGCGACGGCGACAAGCCCGCCTGGTCCGTCAATGCCGACGAGGGCGACATCAACATCGACGGCCGCACCAAGCTCTGGCATTCGCGCTTCAACGTGGCCGACACCCCGGTGGCCTATTCCCCGTTTTTGTCCCTGCCGGGCGGGGCCAAGCGCCAGAGCGGCCTGCTCGTGCCGGAGTTCACCCACTCAAGCAAGCGCGGCTTCGGCGTGAACCAGCCCTACTACTGGGTGCTGGACGACGAGCGCGACCTGACCTTTTACGAGAACGTCATGAGCAGCCGGGGGCTCATGCAGGGCCTGGAATACCGCCACACGGAGAACCCGAACACCAAGGGCGACTGGCGCCTCGACTTCCTGCACGACCGCAAGGTGGCCCGGTCCCAGGACCAGGAGGACCTCTTCCTCCAGAACGACAATCTGCTGCGCCCGAACGCCAACCGCTGGTGGCTGCGCAGCAAGTTCAACGGGTTTGTGGAAGATCCGGCCTGGCAGGTCAAGCTGGACCTGGACATGGTCAGCGACCAGAACTACCTGCGCGAGTTCGGGCGCGGCTCTTCGGGCTATGACGCCAGCCGCAAGTCCTTCCTCAAGGAGTTCGGCCGCGACATCGACGTGGCCGATTCGCTCACCCGCACCAGCACGGCCTACCTCTCGCGCAGCTGGGAGAAGTTCGGGGTGGCGGCCAAGGTGGCCTGGAGGGAGAACCTAGCCTACATGAACGGCAACAACCCGGCCACCCGGAACCCCACCACCCAGTCCGTGCCCGAGGTCAACGCCTTTGCCTTCAAGGACGCCATCCCGGGCACGCCGCTGGAATGGGAGGCCGCGGGCCGCTTCAACTACTTCTGGCGGGAGTACGGCACCAGGGGGTTCCGCACGGATCTGCACCCCACGGTGAGCCTGCCCCTGACCCTGGGCCCGGTGACGTATATCCCCAGCGCGGGCCTGCGCAACACCGCGTACGGCGTCGGCGGCTACACCAACGAGCCGGCCACCACCACCACGAACAAGTCCCCGGCCCGGACCTTCCCGGAACTCGGCTTCACGGCCTTCACGGAGATGAGCCGGGTGTACGCCCTGGGCGACGGCCCGCTGGAGGCCCGGACCGAGAACGTGGGCCAGAACAAGTGGGGGGCCATGCGCCACAGCATCGCCCCGCGGCTGTCCTTTGACTACATCCCCGCGCCCTCGTCCCAGAGCCGCCTGCCGTCCTTCGACTCCCTGGACCGGCTCCAGCGCCAGAACGCGCTGACCTATTCGCTGACCAACGTGCTGGACCGCAAGCGCACCAGCGTGGTGGCCGCGCCCAGCGGCAATGCCACCATCCCGGTGGCGGCCACGGACTACCTCGATTTCTTCCGCCTGCGCGTAGAGCAGTCCTTCGACCGCGACGAGGCCGCGCGCACCGTGCTGCTCGGCACCTATGCCCGCAGGCCCTTTTCGGACATCCTGATCGAGGCCACGGTGCAGCCGGAGAAGTTTGCCAGCCTGACCTCCAAGACCTTCTATTCACCCTACCTGGGCCGCCCCACGGAGCACGAGCACCTGCTGACCCTGACCAAGGAGAAGCTGGGCGAGATCCGCTTCGGGCACGACTACCTGTTCCCCTTGAGCGAGTACAAGCGCACGCGCACCACGGACGTCCAGGCCCTGCGCCTGGGCCTGGATGTGGACCTGACGGACAAGCTCAAGCTGAACACCGACTACCGCATGGACATCGCCGGGCACTCGGACCTGGAGAAGACCGCCGGGCTGACCTGGAAGGACCAGTGCTACAGCGTGCAGCTGCTCTACACCCGCAAGCCCAGCGACCAAAGCATCGAGCTGCGCTTCAACCTGCTTGATTTCGGCAAGCCCTAGGGGCATTCTCCTGCGCATGACGCGCCAACCCATCCACCTCCTGCCCGAGACCCTGCGCAACCAGATCGCCGCCGGCGAGGTGGTGGAGCGTCCGTCAAGCGTACTCAAGGAGCTCGTGGAGAACAGCCTGGACGCGGGTGCTCAGCGCATCGACGTGACGCTCGAGGGCGGCGGCGTGGCGCGCCTGGTGGTGCAGGACGACGGGGCGGGCATCCCGCCGGAGGAGCTCGCCCTGGCCGTCACCCGCCACGCCACGAGCAAGCTTGTCAGCGTGGCCGACCTCTTTGCCGTGACCAGCTTCGGCTTCCGGGGCGAGGCCCTGCCGAGCATCGCCTCGGTCTCGCACCTGACGCTGACCTCCCGTGCGCGGGAGGCGCCCGAGGCCGCGCGCATCGAGGTGGACTGCGGGAGCACCCTGGCCGAAGGCCCGGCTGCGCTTTCTTCCGGCACCCGGGTGGAGATGCGCCGGCTGTTCGCCAGCACCCCGGCCCGGCTCAAGTTCCTGCGCACCGAGGCCACCGAGGCCAGGCGCTGTCAGGAGGCGCTCATCCGCATGGCCCTGGCCCGGCCCGACGTGGCCTTTTCCCTGGTCATCGGCGGCCGCGAGGTCTTCCGCCTGCCCGCCGGGGAGACGCTGACCGCGCGGCTGGGCCGGTTCTGGCCCCCGGCCGTGCTGGAAGGCCTGGTGGCGTTTTCCCGGAAGCATGGCGAGCTGTCCGCCTTTGGTCTGGCCGGGCGGCCCGCCTACGCCCAGAACCGCGCCGAGCGCATGCTCTTCTACGTCAACGGGCGGCCCGTGCAGGACCGCCTGCTTACGCGCGCCGCGCGCGAGGCCTACAAGGGCCGCATCCTGTCCGGCGAGTACCCCCAGGTGCTGCTGTTCCTGGACTTGCCGCCGGAGGAGGTGGACGTGAACGTGCACCCGGCCAAGCTGGAGGTGCGCTTCCGCGACGAGGGCCAGATCTTCGCCCTGGTGCGCCTGGCCCTGGCCCCGGCCGCCGGGGGCGACGCGCTGGCCGAGCCGTCCGCGTCCTACAACGTTTCTGATTCGGCCGCCCCTGGCCTGGCCGCGTCCTGGACGGCCGAGCCCGGGACATCGGCTCTGCCGCGACCTTCGTCTTTTGGCGACAAGCCTGGGCTGCTGCGCGCCTGGCAGTCCTTTGTCAGCCCGGAGTCCGAACGGTCGGCGCCCCTGCCCCTGGCCCCGCAGGGAGAGGGTTCAGCACCCGAACTCCATTCCGATCCGGCCTTTGTGGCCGCGGGCCCGGCGGCCCAGCCCTTGTCCCAGGCCGGGCTGGAGTACCTGGGCCAGATCGCCGACACCTATCTGGTGCTGCGCCAGCATGGCGAGAAGCTGGTGCTCATTGACCAGCACGCGGCGCACGAGCGGGTGCTTTTGGAGAACATGCGCCGCTCGCGCAGCAGCGGGGACTCCCAGCCCCTGGCCCTGCCGCTGGAACTCGGCCTGCACCCGGCCGAGGCTGCGCGGGCCCAGGAACTCTGGGCCGAGCTGCGCGCCTGCGGCTTTCTGCTGGCGATGTCCGGCGCGGACCGGCTCATTGTGCGCGGTGTGCCGCCCAGCCTGCCCGCGGGCAAGGCCGCGGAGTTCCTGCGCGAGATTTTGGCCGACCGCAGCGTGGGCCTGACCGGGCTGTGGACGCTCTTGTCCTGCAAGGCGGCCATCAAGGCCGGGCAGCCCCTGGCCCGGGACGAGGCGCTGGCCCTGCTGGAACTCTGGCTGGACGCGCCGGAGCGCGACTTTTGCCCGCACGGCAGGCCCGTGGCCGTGTCCTTCGGCGCCGGGGAACTGGAACGCTTGTTCAAACGCAAATAGTGCACTACGTATTTTGGTACCTGGGCGCGGTATATACGGCATTCACTTCTTGCGTGGTGGGAAAAACTCTGCCATTGATCGCTCCGCGCTTCCACACCCACGGAGATTAGGGCGTCGCAGGAGTTTTTTCTCCCATGACCATCGCATACAACAAAATTGAGGTCCGTGTCCGCCTGGCGGCCATCCGGGCCAACTACCGCCTATTGTGCGGCCGCGGCAGCCGCGTCATCGCGGTCATCAAGTCCGACGGCTACGGCCACGGCCTGACTGAGGTCGCCGGGGCCCTGGCCAAGGAGGGCTGCGGCTCCTTTGCCGTGGGCACGGTGGACGAGGGCGTGGCCCTGCGCCGGTTCCTCACGGAAAAGGGGATCAAGGGCCGCATCCTCGTGCTGCTCGGCCCCATTGATCCCGAAGACTATGCGCTGCTCTGGGAATATTCGCTTCTGCCGCTCATCGGCAGCTTCCGGCAGCTGGAGGCCATGGCCAGGCAAGCCGCCCGCCTGGGCAAGGCCCTGGACACGAGCCTCAAGTTCGACACCGGCATGTCGCGGCTGGGCTTCGGCCTGGAGGATCTGCCGCGGCTGTGCGCCCGCCTGGGCGAGGCCCCGCTGGTCCGCCCGGTGATGG
>JANXYI010000310.1 GCA_025350085.1 Deltaproteobacteria bacterium | reverse complement strand
CCGTATGACCACGCCCAAGTTCTCCAAGGTCGTGGTGCCCTTCATCCCCAACGAGCCCCCGCGTTGGCCGAAGATGACCAAGGTCATCAAGAAGATCCTGGACACCTACGCTGGCGATGCCCGCAAGTACGAGCGTCTGGGCGACTGGGCCAACCGCATCGGCTGGGAGCGCTTCTTCGAGAAGTGCGGCCTGGAGTTCTCCTCGCACCTGATCGACGACTTCCGTGATCCGGCGTACTACACTTGGCGCCAGACCACCCAGTTCAAGTTCTAGCCGACGAGAGACAACGGGGCGCGGAGGGCAACCTTCGCGCCCCTCACAACAAAAGGGGCAACACCATGGCGCTCGTTTTCGAAGAAGCCAAGGCCAAGATCGTGGAGTTCATCAACTCCAAGGCCAAGATGAAGAGCAAGTTCTACTTCAACGACTTCACCGCCCTGTTCCCGGAAGAGAAAGGCCGTGACGTCAAGAAGATCCTGACCCAGATGATCAACGAGGAAACGCTGGTCTTCTGGTCCAGCGGCAGCACCTCCATGTACGGCCTGCACGGCGCCGGCAAGCACGCCGACGGCGAGGACTAGTCCTCCCACGACCCACACCGTTTGTTCGAGATGGCCTTGCCTCCCAAGGGCAAGGCTTTTCTCGTTCCACCGGCGAAAAGACCCGGCCCGCCCAGGCGAAAACGGCATGACCAACTTTCCCCGCATCATCCTGGCCGGACTGTCCGGCGGCTCGGGCAAGACCTTTGTCTCGGCCGGGCTTATCCGCGCGCTCTCCCGCCGGGGGCACAAAGTCCAGCCCTTCAAGAAAGGCCCGGACTACATCGACGCCTCCTGGCTTTCCCACGCCGCCCGCGCCAAGGCCTGCAATCTGGACCCTTTCCTGCTCGCGCCCGAGGTGCTTTGCGCCCTGTTCCAGGAAAAGGCCCGCGCCGCCGACATCTCCGTCATCGAGGGCAACCGCGGCCTGTTCGACGGCAAGGACCGCGAGGGCACCTGTTCCACGGCCGAGCTGGCCAGACAACTGGACGCTCCCGTGGTCCTGGTCCTCGACGCCACCAAGATGACGCGCACGGCCGCCGCCATCGTGGCCGGGTGCCGGGCCTTCGAGCCCGGCCTGAACCTGGCCGGGGTCATCCTGAACCGCACCGCGGGTGAGCGCCACCGCGCCATCCTCAAGGACTGCATCGAGAACCTGGCCAATGTGCCGGTGCTCGGCGCGCTGCCCAAGGTCGCGGAAAACCCCATCCCCGAACGCCACATGGGCCTGGTCTCGGACCAGGAACACGCGGGCCGCGAACAGGCGCTCGACGCCCTGGCCGACATTGTGGAGCAGTGGGTGGACATTGAGCGTGTGCTGGACATCGCCCGCACAGCGCCTGCGCCAGCCGCTGCGCCGCCAGTGCCCTGGCCTGCGCCTGTCGTCACCGGAGAGGGTCCGGTCATCGGCTATGTCTTTGACGCGGCCCTGTGGTTCTACTATCCCGAAAATATCGAAGCGCTCCAGCACGCCGGGGCGCGGCTCACACCCGTGAGCCTGCTCTCAAATGAGCCCTGGCCCGTGCTCCATGGCCTGTACCTGGGCGGCGGCTTCCCCGAAACCCAGGCCGACGCGCTTTCGGCCAACATTTCCGTGCGCGAGTGCGTGCGCGGCCTGGCCCTGGCCGGGCTGCCCATCTACGCCGAATGCGGGGGTTTCATGTACCTCTGCGCCGGGCTGACCCTGGACGAGGGGCAGCACGACCTGGCCGGGGTCTTCCCCCTCGTGACGCGCCTGTGCCCCCGGCCCCAGGGCCTGGGCTACGTGGAGGCGCTGGTGGAGGCCGAAAACCCCTTCCACCCGCTCGGCGCGCGCCTCACCGGGCACGAGTTCCACTACTCGGCCTGCCTGGAACCCAGCAACCCGTATGCGCTTCCGGCCACGGCCCTCAAGATGCTGCGCGGCCGGGGCATGCTGAACGGCCGCGACGGTCTGGTCTCAAACAACACCTTTGCCGCCTATACCCACATCCACGCCCTGGGCACACCGCACTGGGCGCCCAACTTCGTCCGCGCCGCTGAGGCCTACAGGAAGAAACAGCGATAGCCTCCGGCGG
>JANXYI010000280.1 GCA_025350085.1 Deltaproteobacteria bacterium | reverse complement strand
GTCCACCGGACCCTTGCGGGCGAAGGTGACCATGAGATAGGCCCCGGCCGCGCCGAGCAGGGTGTACAAAAGCACCATGGCCACGAGCGAGGCCCCGGCCTGGCTGGCCGCGATGGGCGAGACCGCGTCCGTGGTGCGCATGAGCCCGTAGACGATCCAGGGCTGCCGGCCGACCTCGGTCACGGCCCAGCCCGCCTGCATGCCCAGGTAGGGCAGGGGCATGGCCCAGACCATGGCCTTCAGGAACAGCGGGTACTGTCCGAGCTTCTCGCGCTTGAGATAGCCGAAGAGGAGCAGCAGGGGCATGAGGGTGCCGATGCCGACCATGGTGCGGAAGGCCAGGAAGGTGATGGTCACGGGCGGGCGGTCGGCCGCCGGGAAGTCAAGCAGGCCCTTGACCTCGGCCTCGGGATCGCTGAAGGCCAGGATGCTTAAGAGCTTGGGCACGGGCAGGGCCTGCACCAGGTTCTTCTCGCCCTTCTCGTCCGGGACCTGCAGCAGGTACATGGGCGCTGCCTTCTGGGTCTCCCAGTGGGCCTCCATGGCCGCCAGCTTGGCGGGCTGGATCTTGGCCACCATGTTTCCGTGCAGATGGCCCTGCACGGCCACCACGACCACCGAGGCCAGGCCCACGTACAGGCCCAGGCGGAAGGACTTCTGGAAGAATTCCTCATTCTGCTTGCGCAAGAGGTGCCAGGCGCTGATGCCCATGACGAAGAAGGTCGCCACGCAGAAGGAGGCCGAGACCACGTGCACGAACTGGTTCCAGGCCCAGGGGTTGGTGATGACGGCGAAAAAGTCGGTCAGTTCGGCGCGGCCGTTGCGGATCTCAAAGCCCAGCGGGTTCTGCATGAATCCGTTGGCGATGAGTATCCAGACCGCGGAGAGGTTGCTGGCCCCGGCCACCAGCCAGGCCGACAGCGCGTGGGCCCTGGGCGAGAGCTTGTCCCAGCCGAAGTGCCAGACGCCGATGAAGGTGGATTCGAGGAAAAAGGCGGCCGTGGCCTCGATGGCCAAAAGCGAGCCGAAGATGTCGCCCACGTAGGCCGAGTAGCGCGACCAGTTGGTGCCGAACTGGAATTCGAGCGTGATGCCGGTGACCACGCCCAGGGTGAAGTTGATCAGGAACAGCTTGCCCCAGAACCTGGCCATGCGTTTGTACACGTCCTTGCCCGTGCGCACGTAGGCCGTCTCCATGCAGGCGATGAGCACGGAGATGCCGAGCGTCAGCGGCACGAACAGGAAATGGAACATGGTTGCGGCGGCGAACTGGAGCCGCGAAAGCATGAGTACGTCCATCTGGTCCCCCCTCGTAGTTAATCAGGAATGGTTCCTGTTAATCCCAGAGAATAAAATATGCAATGGAAATCTAGTACCAAGAACAGAAAAGATTGCAATGGCCTTGAGGCTCCCTGCCTTGCCTGACGGCAAAATAATGCGTATCATGTGGAATCCCGGGGATGGAGGCGCGAAAATGGGCAAGAGCCAGTGGGTTCAGTGGTGCGGGGTGGACGAGATCCGTGAGCAGATGGACAGGCTGCTCGATGTGGCCAGGCAGGGCTTGGCCCAATCCGGCGCCTCAGGCGCGGGCTTTGTCTGGATGCCCCTGGCCGACATCATCGAGACGCCCCAGGCCCTGGTGGCGCGCATCGAGCTGCCTGGCGTGGCGCCCGACCAGGTGCTGGTGGAGGTGGTCGACGGCGCGCTTCTGGTGCGCGGCGAGCGCCCCGCGGACTGCGAAGAGGGCGAGACGGCCTATCATCTCCTGGTGCGCGCCCACGGCAGCTTTGCCCGGCGCTTCCCCCTGCCCGAGGATGCGGACGGCTCCAGCATCAGCGCCGTGCTGCGCGAGGGCCTCTTGACCATCACCGTGCCCAAGCGCTGCCCGGCCGTCCCGGTCCGGCGCACCCTGACCCTGGAATAATCCTCTCCACGTCCACGGGCCGAGAAATTCAATACCTCCCATTGGCAAAAATCCTGGAGTGTGGTATGGTCTTTGGATTTCCCTCCAGGCCCGCCGCCCTAGGCCTCCTGCCGGTCAACCAAATAATGTCCAGGCATCGCCGCCGGTTGAATCTGTTCATAGCCTGGCCTGCGGAAAGCGCCCAGCCCCCTTGCCTTTGCGGGCGAGTTCGCATGGGGTGTGGGAAGCGCAAAATATCGGGCCATTGGGGCCGGATGCAGGCAAGCGTGAGCAGGCGCGCCTTGGCTGGAAAGGCCGTCCTCCGGCCAAATGTTTCACAGGCTTGAGCCTGACCGTGAAAACAGGCATCGCAGAAATAGCGTCAAAATTTAAGATATTCGATGAAATCAGGAGTTATGCCTGTGTAGAATTCTTTGCACAGGAATGCTCAGGATCGGGACAGGGCCGGGATGGACCTAGGTGTCGCAAGCGTTTCGCGTACGTAGTCGTTTTGGGCCGGACGGCTTTGTTAACTGATGAATGCAATGAAATCAGACTGTTGTGCTGTAGAGAACACGGGCTCCTCCTTGTCGGCATCCGGCAGATTGCAGCATTGTTCCCAATGCGCACAGAGCGTAGACCTTGCCACATGAATACGGACCTCTGGCCAAAACTGCTCCCCATCCTCGAAAATCGACTTGAACAGGGGCTTTTCACCCTCTGGATCAAGCCGCTTGAGGCCAAGGTCGAGAACAACGTCCTGCACCTGACCGCGCCCAATGAGTTTGTGGCGGCCTGGGTCCGGGAGCGCCTGCTGGACATCGTCCGCGAGGCCGCCCTGGAACTGACAGGCACCCGCGCCGAGATCAAGGTCAGCGTGAACGAGCGCCGCCCCGCGGCCCAGCCCCAATTCCAGCATCAGTCCCAGGCCCAGCACCAGTCCCAGGCTCAGGCCCAGTCCCAGGCCCAGTACCGGGCCACCACCGAGCCCCTGGCCCTGCCGCTCGGCCATGCGCCCCGGGCCGAGCATGTCAGCCGCTGGCGCTACCGCTTCGACGACTTCGTGGTCGGCCCGTGCAACGAGCTGGCCTGCGCCGCGGCCAAGGGCATCTGCACCAATGCGCTGGCCACGGACCACCTGTTCCTTTCCGCCGGGCCGGGCCTGGGCAAGACCCATCTGCTGCATGCCATCGGCCGCCAGATGGCCGAGCGCTCCAACCGCGACCGTGTATCCATCGCCTGCCTCTCGGCCGAGGAGTTCACCACGCGCCTGGTCCTGGCCATCAAGGCCCGCGAAGCCGCGCGCTTCAAGGCCGAGTTCCGCGACTCCGTGGACGTGCTGCTCCTGGAGGACGTGCATTTTTTCCAGGGCAAGGGCAAGCTCCAGGAGGAGCTGCTGCTGACCCTCAAGGCCCTGCAGGCGAGAGGCTGCAAGGTGGTGCTCACCAGCTCGTTTCTGCCCCGCGAGCTCTCGGAAGTGGACCCGCAGCTGGTGTCCTGCTTTGCCTCGGGCTTCATGGCCGTCATGGCCGCCCCGGATTTTGCCACGCGCGAGGAGATCATCCGCCGCAAGGCCCGGAAGCTGCAGATCCAGGTGCCGGACAACGTCGCCGGGCTGCTCGCCGAGCGCCTGACCACGGACATCCGCCAGCTGGAGAGCTGCCTGAACAACCTGGTGCTCAAGGCCCGGCTGCTGGGCCAGCAGATCAGCGAGGAGCTGGCCTGGCAGGTGCTGGCGAACTACGCCGTGCAGCTGCCCCTGCCGGGCGTGGAGCGCATTGTGGCCTTTGTCTGCAAGACCTACGGCATCGACGAGGTCGAGCTGAGGTCCAAGACCCGCAGCCAGCAGACCGTGCTGGCCCGCAACACGGCCTTCTACCTCTGCCGCCGCCACACGGACCTGTCCCTGGCCGCCATCGGCGAACGCCTGGGCCGCAAGCACTCCACGGTGCTCAAGGGCATCATCCACGTGGAGCGCGAGATCGCCCACCAGACCCCGCTGGGCCGCCAGCTGGGCAACACCGTGGACCGCCTCCTGGCCTGACGGCTTCGCCGCCGGCTTCGCCGTCTCCAGGGCGGCTTCGCCGTTTCCCTGGCCGATTTCCGGCCCAAGTTCACTGTGATTGAATGCGCGGACTAGGCCGGGCGGCTGCCGCAATCCAGGATCTTCTGGGCCTCGGACTCGCTTAGGCCCCGGCCAGCGGCGATGGCCGCCAGGTTGTCCTCGGCGTCCGAGGCGCGCAGGTAGACCGGCGTGAGCGCGTCCGGCCCAAAGGCCGCGCGGCTAGCCAGGTCGAGCAAAAAGGCGGGCCGCGGCGCGTCCCAGGAGGCAGGCAGCAGGCGCAAGCCCCTGTCGCCCTGCACGAGGGTCTCGAAGAGGTCCAGATTCCGGCGCAGGCCACCGCCCAGGAGGCTCACGGGCTGAAGCAGGGCGGCGAGGAAGGCATGCATGTCGGCCAGGGCCACCACCTGCGGCAGGCCCAGCGCAACGGCCGAGGCCACGGCCGATTCCGCGCCGCGCTGGAAGGCCTGGGCATAGACCTGCCCTCGGCGTGACCAGACCAGGGCCACAACAGTCCCGGCATTCAGTTGCGCGGCCTCCCCGGCCAAGAGCTCCAGATGGTTCAGCCCGGCCAGCTGCGCGCCCGTGCCCGCGGCCAGGCCCTGGGCCAGGGCCAGGGACATGCGCAGGCCCGTGAAGCTGCCCGGGCCAGTCACGCAGGCGATGCGCCGGATGTCTTTTGCGGACAGGCCGAGGCCGTCCAGCATGTGCCGGATGCCCGGGGCCAGGAAGCGCACGGCCTCGCCCGGCACGGTCCACTCCTGGCTGGCCAGGAACGTAACTCCCCCGGTCTCCAGACGCCCCAGGGCCAGCTGCAGGCGCTCGTCGGCCCCGTTCAGGGCCAGCAGGAGTCCAGGGTCACTGGAGCAGTCGGCGCAGGTCATTGTAGGTCGCAAAAAGCATGAGGGTCGCCAGCATGGCGATGCCCACGCGGATGGCCATGGCCCGGGCGCGCAGCCCGAGCGGCCTGCGGAGCACGGCTTCCAGGCTGAAGAAGACCAGGTGCCCGCCGTCGAGCACCGGGATGGGCAGCAGGTTCACGAAGCCCAGGTTGGCCGAGAGCGCGGCGGTGATGGCCAGCAGTTCGACCATGCCGCTCTGGGCCTCGCGGCTGATGAGCTGGGCGATGAGGATGGGCCCGCCGATGGAGTCGGCCGGGATGACCCGCTCGATCATCTTGATCAGCGCGGTGACCATGTTCCTGATGGCCCGCCAGGTCTCCTTGCCCGAGAGCTTGAGGCTCTGCGCGCCGTCGAGTTCCACGGTGACGATCTCCTTGGCCGCCACGATGCCCATCATGGGCGCGGACACGGTCTCGCCGAAGATGTTCTTGCGCGGCCGCATCTCCGGGGCCACGCTCAAGGTGACGCGCTCGCGCCCGCGCTTGAGTTCCAGCACCAGCGAGCGGCCCTCGGAGCCCTGGACCTGCTCGGTCAGCTCCTCCCAGAAGATGATGCTCCGGCCGTCCACGGAGAGCACGGTGTCGCCCGGGGCGATGCCTGCGCGCGCGGCCGGGCTCTCGGGCATGACCTGGCCGATGACCGGGGCCAGGCCCATCTGGCCCTGGGAGGCGAAGAGCGCCCAGTACAGGCCCCAGGCCAGCAGGAAGTTGGCCGCAGGACCGGCAGCCACCACGGCCATGCGCTGCCACACGGGCCGGGCCGAGAAAAGCAGGTTTTTGGGGATGGCCGGGTCCTCCTCGCGGTCTGGGGACTCGCCCGCGAGCATGACGTAGCCGCCGAGCGGCACGGCGCAGAGGCGGTACTCGGTCAGGCCCCAGGTGAAGGAGAAGAGCCTGGGGCCGAAGCCCAGGGCAAAGGCCTTGACCCCGATGCCCAGGATGCGGGCCACCAGGAAATGGCCCAGCTCGTGAAAAAAGATCAGGCCCCCCAGGACCAGAATAACGGCGATGGCTCCCACTGACTACTCCTCGCGCGTCGGCTGTGCGGGACGCGTTGTTTCATTGCTGACGCTGGCCAAGGTCTCGCGCCGCGTGGCGGCGTCGGCGGCCAAGAGCTCGGCCGCGCCGCAGTTCTCCGGCAAGGCCGTGTGCCGGGCAAGCGCGGCCTCGATGAGCCGGGGGATGTCCAGAAAGCCGATGCGGCCCTGAAGGAACAGGTCCACGGCCACCTCGTTGGCGGCGTTCAAGGCCACGGGGTGGCTGTGGCTGGCCCCGTAAGCCGCCTTGGCCAGGCCCAGGCAGGGGAACAGGGTCTCGTCCGGGGCCTCGAAGGTCAGGCTGGCCGCGCTCGCCAGGTTGAGGCGCGGCATGCCCAGGCTGACGCGCTTAGGGTAGCACAGGCAGTGCGCAATGGGGATGCGCATGTCCGGCAGGCCCAGGTGCGCCAGCTGCGAGCCGTCCACGTACTCGACCAGCGAATGCACGATGCTCTGCGGGTGCACCAGAACCTCCACCTGCGCCACCGGCAGGCCGAACAGGTGGCAGGCCTCGATGACCTCCAGGCCCTTGTTCATCAGCGTGGCCGAGTCGACAGAGATCTTGGGCCCCATGCTCCAGTTGGGGTGGCTGAGCGCCTGGGCCGGGGTCACGGCGGCGAGGAAGGCGGCGTCGCGCCCGTGGAACGGACCGCCCGAGGCCGTGAGGAGGAGTTTGGCCAGTTCCGTGTCGTTGCCCGTGTCGTCATGCGCGCCGTCATGCCCGGCCAGGGCCTGAAATATTGCGTTGTGCTCGGAGTCCACGGGCAGGATCACCGCGCCCGAGGCCCTGCAGGCCGCGCGGATGAGCCGCCCGCCCAGGACCAGGCTCTCCTTGTTGGCCAGCGCGATGCGCTTGCCTGCCCTGGCTGCGGCCAGCGTGGGCAGAAAGCCCGCTGCGCCGACAATGGCCGAGAGCACGAGGTCGGCCCCGGGCAGGGCGGCCACGGTCTCAAAGGCCGTGGGGCCGACCAGGATCTCCGGGTGGTAGCCGACGGGAAGCAGGGCCTTCAGCTCGGCGGCCGTGGCCGCGTCGAGCACGGCCAGCACCCCGGGCCGCAAAGCCGTGGCCTGCTCGGCCAGGCGGCGGGCATTGCGGCCACCGGCCAGGGCCACGACCCGGAACAGGTCCGGGTGCCGGGCCACCACCGAGAGCGCGCTCACGCCGATGGAGCCGGTGGAGCCCAGGATGGCCAGGTTCCGGGGAAAGGGCAGCTCGGCGGCGTGCGCGGGCCAGAGGGAGATGTAGGTCTTCACGCCGGGACCTTACTGGAGGATGGGCGGGAAAAAGGGCTGCACCAGACGCAGGAGCGCGTAGCAGGGCAGGGCGAAGAGCAGGCTGTCGATGCGGTCGAGCAGGCCGCCGTGGCCGGGCAGAAGCGTGCCCGAGTCCTTGACCTCCAGGCTGCGCTTGAGGGCGGACTCGAAGAAATCGCCCAGCTGGGCGGCCAGGTTGAGCAGCGCGCCGAGCATGAGCCAGGCGAAAAGCGGGGCCTGGCCGAACGCCAGGCCATAGGCCGTGACGCCCAGCAGGCAGCCGGCCAGCCCGCCGATGCTCCCGGTCCAGGACTTCTTGGGGCTCACCTGGGGCCAGATCTTGCGCCTGCCCCACAGGGTTCCGGCGTAGAAGGCCGCGGTGTCGGACAGCGTTGTGGCCAGGACTACCAGGATGATCTCGCGGGTGGACAGGGCCAGGAAGAACTGGAGCATGAGCGGGATGTAAACCAGCCCGCAGAGCAGGACCAGCTCGTCTTCGATACGCGCGGCCACCTGGTCCCTGCTGTAGCGCGCCAGGAAGCGCAGGGCCAGGAACCAGAAGCAGGCGACCAGGGCCCACAGGGCGCTCGTGCTTCCGCCCGCCTGGGCCGCGAGCACCAGGGGCGCGCCCAGGGCCACGGCGGTTGCGCGCAGGTTCCTGTGCTCCGGGCCGGGCCGGAACAGGGCCGTGAATTCCCACTGGCCCAGGCCGCAAAGGCCGAGCAAAAGCAGCGTGAGGAACACGCCGCCGAGCCAGAGGGCCAGGGCCACAAGGCCGACGGCCAGGCCTGCGGTGAGGATGCGTTGCTGATGCGGGGACAACTGCACATGTGCTCCTGGATGAACTGGCGCTCTCGCGCCTGCGCTTAGTACTCCATTCCTCCCCCGCGGGCAACCTGGGGCCAGCCCCTTTCCTTTGGCCAGGGGAGTGTGCTAGTGGGGCAGCTATGTGGACTGGGTTCCGGAACCTCCAACGGCCCAATTTCGCGGGGGAATCATGAGCGACGAGACCAAGGTTCTTGAGGGCGCCTGTGCCGGTCCCGCGGACGAACCGCAGCCTGCGACCATCGAAGAGCTGCGCGAGCAGGTGGTGCGGCTGAACAGGCACATGCAGCGCCTCTCGGAGATCGGCCTGGCGCTTTCGGCCGAGCAGGACCGCAACCGGCTGCTCGAAATGATCGTGGAGCTGGCGCGCTCGCTTACCAACGCCGACGCAGGCACCCTGTACATCGTGGACCCCACGGGCATGAAGCTTGAGTTCGTGGTGCTCCAGAACGACACCATGGGCGTGCGCCTGGGCGGCACCAGCGGCAACCCCGTGACCCTGCCCCCGGTGCACCTGTACCGCGAGGAAGGCGAGCCCAACCACGCCAACGTCTCCTCCCACGTGGCCCTGACGCGCGAGTACGTGAACATCGACGACGTCTACTGCGCCGAGGGCTTCGACTTCAGCGGCACCCGGCGCTACGACGCCTCCACGGGCTACCGCAGCCAGTCCATGCTGGTCATGCCCATGGTCAACCACGAGCACGAGATCATCGGCGTGCTCCAGCTTTTGAACGCCAAGGACAGGGACACCGGCGCGGTGACGGGCTTCTCCCAGGAGCGGCTGGAGGCCGTGCGCTCCCTGGCCTCCCAGGCCGCCGTGGCCCTCACCAACACCCAGCTCATCAATGGGTTGAAAGAGCTCTTGTACTCCTTCATGCAGTCCATCGCCGCGGCCATTGACGCCAAGAGCCCCTACACCCGCGGCCACATCGACCGCGTGGTGGACCTGACCATGCGCATCGCCGAGACCATCAACGCGCAGGAAGACGGCCCCTACGCCGCGGTCAGCTTCAGCCCCAACGAGATGGAGGAGCTCAAGCTCGCGGCCTGGATGCACGATGTGGGCAAGATCACCACGCCCGTGCATGTGGTGGACAAGTCCACCAAGCTCGAGGCCATCGTGGACCGCATCGAGTTCATCCGCACGCGCTTCCGGCTCATCGGCAAGGCCCTGCAGGCCGAGCTTTTGGAAAAGCTCCTGGAGCTGGCCGGAAACGGGGCCTCGCGCACCGAGATGTTCGCCCTGACCGAGGAGATGGAGAAGCGCAGGCAGGAACTGGAGGGCGACCTCGAGTTCGTGGTCTCCTGCAACAAGCCCGGCGAGTTCATGAGCGACGAGCGCATCGCCAGAGTCAAGGAGATCGCCGCGCGCAGCTATGACGACGGCGGCGAAAAGAAGCCCTGGCTCTCCGAGGACGAGGTGATGAATTTGTGCATCCGCAAGGGCTCGCTCACCGACGCCGAGCGCAAGATCATCGAGGACCACACCGTGGTCACCATCGACATGCTCGGGCGCCTGCCCTTTCCCAAGCGCCTGTCGCGCATCCCGGAGTTCGCGGGCTCCCACCACGAGAAGCTCGACGGCACGGGCTATCCCAACCACCTGGGCGCCGAGGACCTGTCGCTCCAGGCGCGCATCCTGGCCGTGGCCGACGTGTTCGAGGCCCTCACGGCCAAGGACCGGCCGTACAAGGAGCCCATGAAGCTCTCCCAGGCCATGAAGATTTTGGGCTTCATGTGCAAGGACAAGCACGTGGACCCGGACGTGTTCGGCCTGTTCCTTTCAAGCGGGGTGTACAAGGACTACGCCGAGGCGCACCTGAACGTCGAGCAGATCGACGAGGTGCCCCTGCCCGCGCCGCCCGCGCCAGCGCCGGAGAAGTAGAAAGGAAAAGGCTGGGAGGTGTAGAGCCCCCGGCCTTTTCCTTGTGACCACTCCGTCAGTGCCGGTTGGTCCGGTGCGCCAGCCTACAGCAGTTTTAAATACTCCTTCACAATGACCTTGAGGCCGAAGCCCGGGAAGTTCACGCGGTACTTGTCCGGCGGGATCTCGGCGATGATCTTGCCCTGGCCGAAGATCTTGTGCTCGCACAGGCCGAGCTTGGCCGTGGCGTTGTCCATGGCCGAGCGCGGCGGTGGGGCAGCGGCATAGGCCGTGTGCGGGGCGTCCTTCGCGCTGTTGGGACGCGCGCCAGGGGCATAGGACGGGCGTTGGGGCGGCCTGGGCAGGACCACCGGCGCCAGGCGCTCGCCCGACCTGTCTGCGGGCCTGACCCCGGTTCCGGCGTCCAGCACCGAGAGCAGGCGCTCGTCCTGGCGCCGCAGCCCGCCGGAAAAGGTCTCCACGAAACGCTCGGCCACGGCCTCGGGCAGCTCCTGCACAAAGGGGCTGGGCGTGGCGGGCTCGCGGCAGTTGTTGAAGCGGTTGTAAAGCGTGCCCGGCACGATGAGCGCCAGCTCGTCCTTGGCCCGGGTGCAGGCCACATACATCAGCCTGCGTTCCTCCTCCATGTCCTCCTGGCGCAGCATGGCCTTCTTGGAGGGGAAGCGGTCCTCCACCAGGTCGATGAGGATCACCGCGCGCCATTCCAGGCCCTTGGCCGAGTGCACGGTGGACAGCACCACGGCGCCGCGCGTGTCCTCCTCGTCCTGGGGCGAGCCGTCCAGGCACAGGTCGGCCAGGAAGTCCTCCACGCTGGCGTAGTTCACCGCGATCTGGGCCAGCTGCTCCAG
>JANXYI010000275.1 GCA_025350085.1 Deltaproteobacteria bacterium | reverse complement strand
CTGGAGCAGGCGCTCGCGCTGCGGGGCCACCAGGACAAAGACGTTGCCGGGCCGGGGCTCCTCCAGGGTCTTGAGCAGCAGGTTGGCCACCGAGGGGTGCAGCTCGTGGGCGCCGAGGAAGATACTCACGCGCAGGCCGCTCCCGCGCGGGGGCTGGCCCCATTCGGGCAGGGCCTCGCGCACGGCCTCGGTGGTGATCTTCTCCTCCCGGCCAAAGACCTTGAGGTCCAGGAACACGCCCTGATGGATCTGCACGCAGGCCGGGCACTGGCAGCAGGGCCGAAGCCCGGCCTCGGCCGTGCAGTTGAGGGTGGCGGCCCAGGCCAGGGCCGCGGCCTCGCGGTCGGCCTCGCTGCCGCCCTCGATGACCAGGCTCTGGGGCGCGTGGGCCGAGAGCGTGCGCAGGCGCGCGAGCACCGGACCGGCCCCGGCAAAGGCGCAGAGGGCTGCGCCAAGGGTTGTGGAGGAAGGGGCCGCGGTCATGGGCGGTCCCCAGGGTTGACTGCGGGGGGGCTGACTGCGGGAGGGCCTGCGGTCGGCCCGGCTGCGGTCGGCGCGTTCGTGCTGGTGCGTGGCTTCATGTCGCCAGGACTTACCGCAGAAGCGCGCCGGACCGCAAGGCCGCTCTCGCTAGAGCACGACCACGGAGTTGTCGGCGTCGGCAAAGGCGCTGTAGACGTAGCAGTCGGCCTCGGTGTCGTTCAGCCAGACGCCCGTGTCGGTGAGGAAGCGGTACTGGTAGGGCGAGCCCGCGGGCAGCTCCAGGCTCGCGCTGAAGATGCCCTTGGCCTTGCGCAGGGGCAGCCCCGTAAGGTTCCAGTCATTGAACTCCCCGGCCAGGAAGAGCTTCCTGGCCCCGCCAGCTGCGCCCTCGGGCAGGGAAAAGACCACCTTGCAGCGGCTCTTGTCCTTGGAATAGGTCTTGCTCAGCGGCATCTTGTCCCCCTCGGTGCGGCCCCCGGGGGCCGCAGGATGCGGTTCGGCTACACCCGCGCGCCCAGCGACTGGTACAGTTCGATGTACCGGGCGGCGGATTTTTCCCAACTGAAATCCTGGCTCATGGCGCGCTCGACCATGCCGCGCCAGTACGCCTTCTTGTTCTTCCACAGGTCCACGGCCTCGCAGATGGTCTGGTAGAAGCTCTCGGGATCGGGCTCGGCAAAGGTGAAGCCCGTGGCCTGCGGGTGCGGGTAGGGCACGATGGTGTCGCGCAGGCCGCCCACGGCCGTGGCCACCGGCGGGGTGCCGAAGCGCAGGGCGTACATCTGCGTCAGCCCGCAGGGCTCGTAGCGCGAGGGCATGAGGAAGATGTCCGACCCGGCCTGGATGCGGTGGGCCAGGTCCTCGGAGTAGCCCACGATGACGCAGAGCCGGTCGTGGTGCTCCTCGGCCAGCTCCTGCAATTTCGCCTCGTGCTCCAGCTTGCCCTCGCCGAGCACGATGAGTCCGATCTCCATCTCCATGAGCCGCGGGATGATGGAGACGAGCAGGTCCACGCCCTTCTGGCCGCGGAAGCGGCCGATGAAGCTCAAGACCGGCTTGTCCTCCAGCTGGTCGGGCAGGCACATTTCCTTCAACAGCGCGCGCTTGCAGTCCAGTTTGCCCTCCGGGCTGCCGGAGCGGTAGATGCAGGGCAGGAACTTGTCGTCGCGCGGGTCCCACACGGAATAGTCCGCGCCGTTCAGGATGCCGCGCAGCACGCCGCGGCGGCGGCGCAGCAGGCCCTCCAGCCCGCAGCCGAATTCCGGGGTCAGGATCTCCTCGGCATAGGTGGGGCTCACCGTGGTCACGGCGTCGGCATAGGCGATGCCGGTCTTGAGCAGGTTGAAGTCGCCGAAGAACTCGGCCCCGTTCATGTTCCAGGCCTCGGCGGGCAGGCCGGAGTCGAAGAACAGGCGCGAGGCGAAGCGGCCCTGGAAGGCCAGGTTGTGGATGGTGAGCACGGTCTTGGTGTCCTTCCAGTAGGGGTCCGTGCGCCGCCAGAAGTGCAGATAGGCGGGCACCAGCGCGCTCTGCCAGTCGTGGGCGTGGATCACGGCCGGGGCCCAGTCCAGCCGGCGCGCCCATTCCAGGGTGGCCCGGCAGAAGAAGTTGAAGCGCTCGCAGTTGTCGAAATAGTCGCCCGCGTGGGTGTTGTAGAGGAACCTGCGGTCGAAGTATTCGCCCCGGCCCACGAAGTACACCGGCATGCCGTAGTAGTCGGCCTGGTAGATCTCGGCGGTGATGGGCGCCCAGGGATAGCCCACGGGGCAGCGCTCGGTGAGCAGGCGCAGGTTGAACCCGGAGGTGGCGA
This sequence comes from Deltaproteobacteria bacterium, assembly GCA_025350085.1. Taxonomy (GTDB): domain Bacteria; phylum Desulfobacterota; class Desulfovibrionia; order Desulfovibrionales; family Desulfovibrionaceae; genus Humidesulfovibrio. Next base: position 227 of record JANXYI010000275.1, on the reverse strand, counting down.
AGCGGCCGTACATGGGGGTCACCACGGCGGTGTTCACGCCCATGCGGTGCAGGGTCAGCGGCAGGGCGCCCAGCACGTCGGCCAGGCCGCCGGTCTTGGAGAAGGGGTACATCTCCGAGGTCATGAACAGGACGAGAGGCTTGATCGACATGAGCTTCCTCGCAACGGTCCGGATCACGCCTGCGCGGCCCCGCCCGGCGGGCGGAGGCTGGCAAGCCGGGTGATAT
>JANXYI010000248.1 GCA_025350085.1 Deltaproteobacteria bacterium | reverse complement strand
CAGCTCGCGCAGCACGCCGCGGCTCTTGAGCCGGAAGAGCAGGTCCACGCGCGTGGAGCTTTTCAGCTCCGGGTAGCGCCCGGCCAGCATGTGCCAGCGCGCGGCGTCGGCCCCGGCCTGGATGAAGCGCGTGGGCAGGCGCAGGCGCTCGCCCATCGCCTTGGCCATGGCCTCGCCGCGCTCCTCGTGTCCGATGTGCCGGGGCAGCATGGCCGCTGGCGTGAGCGCTTTCCCCAGGTCGTGGCACAGGCCCATCCACACCGTCAGCGCGTCTCCGGCGAGCGTATCCATGACCCGGGCCGTGTGCTCCAGCACGCTGGCGTCGTGGTATTTGGGCGGCCCGGCCGGGATGTCTGCCGCACCTTCCAGCTCCGCGAACCAGGGGGCCAGGCAGCGGCCCTGGCACAGCAGGCGCAGGAACTCGCCGGGCCGCTCGGCAGCGCAGGCCTTGAGGGCCTCCTGGCCCACGCGCTCGGCATAGGGTTCCTTGAGTGCGCCGCTGGCCGCCAGCTGCTGCATGGCCTTGATGAGCTCCGGGTGCGGGGTGAAGCCCGGCAGCTCGGCCAGGAAGCGCGCTGCGCGGTAGGCGCGCAGGGGATCGTCGGACAGGGAGTGCGCTGAGGCCGGGCGCAGGAGGCGGGCCTTGATGTCTTCCAGGGCCTGGGGATGGCTGTACAGCGCGTTGTCCCCGGCCAGGGCCAGGGCCCCTGTTGTTTCCTGGGCCAGGGCCCCAGATATTTCTTGAGCCAGGGCGTTGACGGTGAAGTCGCGCCGGGCCAGGTCTTCCTCCAGGCTTGCGCCGCGCGGGAAGCTGTATTCCTCGCCCTTGTAAATGAACACCGGAAAGGTCTTGCCCACGGGCTTGGCCCCCGGGTAGGCAGCCAGGAAGTCCTCGACAGTGGCGTCCAGGACAAGATAATCCCTGTCCCGGACCGGGAGTCCGAGGAGCAGGTTGCGCACGGCACCGCCGACCAGGAGAATTCGCATGGCCCAAGCTAGCAGCAAGCAGCCCGGAAGGAAAGCGGGCCCGGCACCCGGAGACAGGCATGCGGCTGAACCGCACGGCGGACTGCGCCTGCTGGCCCACGGCCTGCCCGGTTTGCCCTGTCTGGCCGCGCCGCTCGATCCGCAGGCCCTGGCCTCCTTCCACCCCCTGTGGGCCCAGGATGTAGCGGCCCTGGAGCCGTGGCGTCTTGCGGAAGGGCAGGGCTGGCTTTCGGGCACTCCGCAGGGCGCGGACATGGTGGTCTGCGGCCACTGCGCCTCGACCATGGAGGTGGCCCGCGAACTGGTGGCGCGCGGCGAGTTGCGGCCCTGGGCCAGCGTCATCACCCCGGTCCAGACCGGCGGACGCGGGCAGCTGCGCCGGGCCTGGCTCTCGGCCCCGGGCAATGTCCTGGCCACGCTGGTCTGCCCACCGGCGGAAGGGCTGTGGATTGATCTGCGGCCCCTGGTGCTCGGGCACCTGCTGGCCGAGGCCCTGGCGGACGAGTTCCCCGGCGTCGAGGTCAAGTGGCCCAATGATTTGCTGCTGCACGACCGCAAGATCGGCGGCATCCTGGTGGAGGAGCGGCCGGGCCTGGTGCTGGCCGGCCTGGGGCTGAACCTGGCCTGGGCGCCGGATGCTGCAAGCCTGCGCGAGGGGGCCTGTGTCCCGGCCGGGGCATTCCCGGCCCGGGCTGGCGGTCCCGGCCCCCTGGGGCTGTGGCTCAGGCTTGTAAAGCGGCTCGAAACGGGTTACAGGGTTCTTCTTGAAACCTTTTCTCCCAGTGATTTCCTGCTTATCTTCCAGTCCAGGCTCGCCTGGCTGGGACGTCGTGTCCTCGTCTCCGAGGGCCCGGGCCTCGGGTACGAGGCGTTTATCCGCGGGGTTTCCGGGAAGGGAGAGCTGGTTCTGGACCGGAACGGCCGGGAGATTCTGCTCCTGGCCGGTGATGTGACGCCCCTCTGAGTCCTGACGTTTGGACCGGCGGGCGACGAGATACATCCGACGAGATACATTCAAGGGGGACCGTTTTCGCATGAAGCCGATGTCGTTCGAGCAGGTTCTGGAAGTCGTCAAGGGCAAGCCTATACTGGTGGCCAACCGTGGCATCCCGGCCCGGCGCATCTGCCGGTCCATCACCGAGATGTTCGAGGCCGTGGCCGTGATGACCGCGACCGACGTGGACAAGACCTCTCCCGCCACCACCGGCGCCCATGAACTGCTGCTCTTGGGCGAAGACCCCAGAGCCTATCTGGACCTCGACCGCATCATCAAGATGGCCAAGGACCGGGGCATCGTGGCCATCCACCCGGGCTGGGGCTTTGGCTCCGAGGACGACTCCTTCCCCAAGAAGTGCGAGGACGCCGGGATCATCTTCATCGGCCCGAACCAGGGGCCCATGCGCCTTTTGGGCAATAAGGTGGCCGTGCGCAAGCTGGCCGAGGAGATCGGCGTGCCCGTGGTGCCCGGCTCCCCCGAAGCCGTCAGCATCCCCGAGGCGCGCAAGATCGCCAAAGAAATCGGCTTCCCCATCATGCTCAAGGCCGAGGGCGGCGGCGGCGGCCGCGGCATCTACGAGGTCTACGAGGAATCCCAGCTGGAGAGCGCCTTTTCCAAGGCCTCGGCGCTCGCCAAGGCCAGCTTCGGAAACCCGCGCCTGTACGTGGAGAAGCTTTTAACCTCTGTCCGGCACATCGAATTCCAGACCGTGGCCGACATGTATGGCAACGTCTTTGTCTTTGACGAGCGCGACTGCTCGGTTCAGCGCAACCACCAGAAATTGATCGAGATCACGCCCTCGCCCTGGCCGGTGTTCACCGATGCCCTGCGCAAGGAACTCAAGGGCTACTCCGAGAAGCTGATCAAGGCCTGCGGCTACCATTCGCTGGCAACGGTGGAGTTCCTGGTGGACAAGTCCGGCCGGCCGTACCTCATCGAGGTCAACACGCGCCTGCAGGTGGAGCACGGCATCACCGAGTGCCGCTACGGCATCGACCTGGTGGAGGAGCAGATCGCCATCTCCTTCGGCTCCCGCTTGCGCTTCACCGAGAAGAACACCAAGCCCTATCTGCACGCCATGCAGGTGCGCGTGAACTGCGAGGACCCGCAGGACGACTTCTCGCCCAATGCCGGGACCATCACCCGCTATGTCTCGCCGGGCGGCCAGGGCGTGCGCTTGGACTCCTGCATCTGCGCGGGCTACCGCTTCCCCTCGCGCTACGACTCCGCCGCGGCGCTGCTCATCACCTACGGCAGCACCTGGAACAAGACCGTCATGCTCATGCGCCGGGCGCTGCGCGAATACATGATCAGCGGGGTCAAGACGACCATCAACTTCCACCGCCAGGTCATCAAGCACCCGGACTTCCTCTCCGGCGACTACGACACCAACTTCGTGCGTCTGAAGAAGGACGAGCTCATGGCCTACTCGGACCAGGAGCCGGAGCGCCTGCGCCTGCCGCGCCTGGTGGCCGAGATCTCGGCCCGGGGCTACAACCCCTACGTGTCGCTGGGCGAGTACCGCGGCCGCGCCGACAAGCGCATGGGCCGCTTCCAGCTGGTCAAGGCCCCGGAGACCACGGACGCAGCCTTTGAGCCGCGCTTCACCCGCTCCATGAGCCGCGACGCCATCCTGAACGCCCTGCGCGAGGACCGCAAGAACGGCATCGTGCACATGAGCGACACCACCACGCGCGACATCACGCAGTCAAACTCCGGCAACCGCTTCCGCCTGGCCGAGGACCGCATCATCGGACCCTACCTGGACCGCTGCGGCTTCTTCTCGTTGGAGAATGGCGGCGGCGCGCACTTCCACGTGGCCATGCTGGCCAACATGACTTACCCCTTCACCGAGGCCCGCGAGTGGAACCAGTTCGCGCCGACCACGCTGAAGCAGATCCTCATCCGCTCCACCAACGTGCTGGGCTACAAGCCGCAGCCGAGAAACCTCATGCGCCTGACCGGCGAGATGATCTGCGAGCACTACGACGTCATCCGCTGCTTTGACTTTTTGAACCATACCGAGAACATGCGCCCCTTTGCCGAGGTGGTGCTCAGCTCCAGGAAGCACATCTTCGAGCCCGCCCTGTCCCTGTCCTGGGCCAAGGGCTTTGACGTGCCCCAC
>JANXYI010000235.1 GCA_025350085.1 Deltaproteobacteria bacterium | reverse complement strand
TCCACGGCCTTGCCGAAGAACAGGCTCATGGCGTTGCCGCGGGCCTGGGTCCGGCGCACGGTCACCTCCACCTGGTTCGGGGCCGTGGTGTTCGGCACGCCGTCCTTGTAGAACACGATGTCCGAGGCCTGGATTGCGACGTCCGGCTGGTCCTGGGTGTCCAGGTTGGCCTTGGCGTACTGCAGGACCACGGTGCGGACCTTGGTCAGGTCCGAGCCGTAGGAGATGAGGCCGTTGGCCCCGGCCATGGCGGCCGCGTCGGCCGAGGTCTGCAGGCTGCTGCGGCGCACGTGCATGGCGCCCACGTCCAGGGCCAGGGCGGCGATGCCCGCCAGGACCGCCAGGGTCAGGGCCAGGATCAGGCCCGAGGTGCCGCGCTCGTCGTGGATGAGGGATCGCTTGGTGTTCATGATGTCCTCCCGCCTACTCGTGCTGCGCCGTGGCCCTGGTGGACAGGGCCTGGGGGAAGAGCCCTCCCCAGGAGGCCAGGGCGTAGCCGGAGAGGTTGTAGGAAACGGTGATCTGCATGGACGTGCCGCGCGTGGCCGCGTCAAGGGCCGGGGTCAGGCTCACGCTGACCTTGGCCGGGTCCAGCCCGGCGCTCTGCACATTGCTGTGCACGATGGCCACGGGGTCGCGGCCGCGCGAGGCCTCGAACACGCCCTCGTGGGCGGCCCGGGACACGGTGTTGCTCACCTCCAGGTAGCGGCTGAAGTCCACCAGCCCCAGGAGCATGGGGGTCAGCACCAGGGACACGGCCAGGGCGAACTCCAGGGTGGCCGAGCCCTTTTCGCGCGTGTTCTTGCTGTTCATAGCGGCCTCCTTAGGGTTGGTGGACCATGACGGAAGTGGCGGACAGGGTCCGGTGGCCCAGGATGTCCGGGTCCAGCTGAGACAGGGTCAGGAAGTCGAAGCCCACGCTCACGGTGACGGACACCGGCTGGTTCGGGCTGCGGGCGCCGACCACCACCGAGGGCGGGTTCGCTATGCCGCCGTCCCGGACCCGCTTGGCGGCCAGATCGGCCACGGCGGCGTTGCTGGGCTCGGCCAGCACGGCCAGGCGCGCGGCCTCGGACGCGGCCGAATGGACCACGGTCTGGGTCCACATGAGCCGCCCGAAGTCCACAAAGGCCAGGGTCAGGGCCATGAGGATGGGCAACAGCAGCGCGGCCTCCACCGAGATGGTCCCGGACTGGCGGGTACTGCGGGCATTGGCGCGGGCATTGGCGCGGCCATTGACGCGGGGGTCGTGTTGTGCGGCGTTCATCACTTCGCCTCCTTGGCCATTACGGTGGGGATGACCGCATACTGCGGCTCCTTGCTCTTGCCGACCTGGGGGTCGTATTCCGCGCCCTTGCGGTAGCCGTCCAGGGCGTTCTTGGCGAACACGCCGTCCAGGCCGGTCACCGGGCGGTCGCTGCCCAGGCTGGGGTCGAGCTTCTGGTTCTCCACGGCCATGCGCACGGACAGGCCCCAGGTGGCGTCCAGCGGCGGACGGGCGGCCTCGGCGCCGCAGCCCGCCAAGAGGGCGAGGGCCGAAAGTGCGGCCATGAGTGCCGTGGTGCTGAGCAGGGTGCGCGTCTGCATGGCGTTCTCCTTGTGTTTTACTCTGCCGGGGGCAGGGCCGAGCCGAAACGGCCGTCGAAACCCGACGGCTTGCCGTCCGGGGCCGGAGCAAGCTGCTGCGGCTTCTGGGCCGTTGCGCCCTTGCCCTCCAGCTGCCCGGCCACGAAGAACTCGTAGGGCGTGGGGTCCTTGAGCCCGTCCGTGGGCAGGGTCTGCCTGGCCATGTCCAGCGGCTTCACCAGGTGCGGGGTGACGATGATCACGAGCTCGGTCTCGTTCTTGCGGAACTCGCTGCTGCGGAACAGCGCGCCGAGCACCGGCAGGTCGCCCAGGCCCGGGAACTTCTTGATGCTCTCGCGCGTGGAGTCCTTGATGAGCCCGGCGATGGCGAAGCTCTGGCCGCTGCCGAGCTCCACCGTGGTGCTGGCCCGGCGGGTGGTCAGGCCCGGGATCTGCCAGCTGTTGATGGTCACGCCGAGCGAGTAGTCGAGCTCCGAGACCTCGGGGTTGACCTGGATGCTGATGCGGCCGGACTCCAGCACTATGGGCGTGAAGTTGAGCCCCACGCCAAAGGGCTTGTACTCGATGGCCACGGTGCCGAGCGCCTGGGGGATGGGGATGGGGATCTCGCCGCCGGCCAGGAAGCTGGCGCTCTTGCCCGAGAGGCAGATGAGGTTCGGCTCGGCCAGGACCTTGACCAGCCCGTTGTCCTTGAGGGCGTCGATGAAGGTCGTAAGCGAGGCCGAACCGCCCAGGTTGGGGCTGGCGATGGCGCCCACATTGGCCGTGGGCGTGAGCGCGCCGCTGGCAAAGGTGGTCAGCCCGCCAAGCATGGAGTGCACGATGTTGCCGCCGGTGGTCAGGCTGAAATTGATGCCAAAGCGCTGCAGCACGTTGCGGTTCATCTCGGCCACGCGCACCTCGAGCATGACCTGCTGCACCCCGCCCACGCTGAGCAGGTTCTGGACCTTGCCCGGGGCAAAGGTCTCGGCCAGGGACAGGGCCGTGGCCAGGCTGGGGGCGCTGGACACGCTGCCCGTAAGGATGATGGTCTTGCCGCTGGTGATGACGCGGATGCCGCGCTCGTTGGGCAGCACGCTTGAGATCATGCGCTTGAGCTGGGTCTGGTCCGGCGAGACGTCCAGGTCGAACACGGCCATGACCGCGTCGCCCGCGCCCCAGAGGGTCAGGTTGGTGGCGCCCGGGGACTTGCCCGTCAGGTACACCTGGCGCGGGGAGAGCAGGAGCACGTCCGCGGCGTCGGGCGCGGCCAGCGAGATGCGCCGGATGTCCTGGTCGCTGTTCACGATGAGCGAGCGGCCCACGGCCAGCTCCAGGGCCTGCGGGGCCTGGGACACGGTGACTGTCGGTGTGGGCGCCGGGGCCTGGCGCGCCGGGGCCGGCTGGCGGAGCTGGGCCGGCACGGCCTGGACCTGTTGACGAAGCTCGGCCGGGGCGGCCTGCGCCGACTGCTCGGGCTGGGTGCGCCGGGGGGGATCGGCCTGGACCACCACGGGCCAAAGCAGGAGCGCCAGGGCGGCGAGGGCGGTGCAGAGGCTGGACGCGGCGCGCATGGGGGCCTGCCTTGTTAGAACGTCACCTGGCTCCGCTTGGAGCCGGTGATGATTTCCACGGTGTTGCCCGCGCCGCGCGCTCCGCGCACAGCCCGCTGCACGCGGTAGGAGGCCAGGGCCGTGCGGGCGTCCGCGCCCTCGGTGAGCACGGTCTCGGTGTCCGAGGCGCCCCGCAGGGCAAAGTGCAGGGTGCCCTGGGTGGAGGCCAGGGCGACCTTCTCGCTCTCCTGGGGGGTCAGCTCCAGGGTGTAGATGTCCGCCGACTGCGCGGCCTCGTCCTTGTCCGTGGTCATCTGGCTGCCTGCGGCCAGCACAGGCACGTTCTCCAGCACGACCTTGGTCATGTGGCGCTCATTGTGGCCTTCCATGGGCAGGGTCACCAGCACGTCGACCATGTTGCCCGGCCGGATCAGGCCCGCCAGACCCATGACCTTGTTGCCCTTGACGGCCATGGCCCGCTTGCCCGGGGTGATGACCGCGCTGATGCCGCCGGCCGCGGCCTCGCCCGCCAGGCGCGACGGGGTCAGCGGCTCGTTGGCCGACATGGCCGAGGCCAGGATGCGCCCCGACACCTCGGCCACCGTGGCATAGTGCTGGGCGGGCATCATAGTCTCGGGGTAGTCCTGGGTGCGCAGCATGTCCGGGGCCAGCTTTGCTCCGGCGGGCAGGTCGCGCGCCGCCACCACCAGCGGCGCGGTCCTGACCGCCGGAACGCGACCGGCAGCAGCCTTGGACTGCATGGACTGGTAGACGAGGATGCCCGCGCTGAGCGCGAGCAAAAGGGCCAGGCCGAGTTGGATGGAGGACTTGAGCGAGCCGTTCATGGCGCCCCCCTACCTGACCAGCCAGCCGGACATGAGCACCGAGCGCGTCATGGCGGCGACGCTGCCCAGGGCAATGGCCAGGCCGTAGCAGAGCTTCGGCAGGCCCACAGTCGCCGGGGCGGGCTGGTAGTGAAATTGGCCGGTGGCGCAGGTGGCGTACAGGGCCGCGCGCAGGGGCGTGAACACGCCGCGCAGCACGTCCGAGCGCCGGGCCAGCACCACCAGGGCATAGCCGCCACCAGCCAGGCTGGTCAGCAGGAAGGCGACCAGCACGGTCTGCGGGCCGACCCAGGCCCCCACGGCGGCCAGAAGCTTGACGTCGCCGCCGCCCATGACCCCGAAGAGGTAGGGCGCGAGCATGAGGCCCAGGCCGAGGCCAAGGCCGGTGAGAGAAAACCAGGCGCCCTGCGGCCCCTGGAGCAGGAGGTGGTAGGCGAGGGCCACACAGGCGGCGGGGAGGGTGAGGAGATTGGGGATGCGCTGGCTGCGCAGATCAATGACGGCGGCCACGGCCAGGGAGAGGGTGACGGCTGCGAAGATGACGGGGTCCATGCTGCTCTCCTGGTGTGTCCTGGTTCGGGCGGTTCAGGGCCCGGACCGGGCCGTGGTTCTCAGCCCCACGACCCCGGTCCAGTTCCTGCGGTCTGCCCGCCTGTTGCGCCTCGCTCTTGTCGTGCTCATCGTCCTTCTCTCAGGCCTGCGTACCGGGTAGGGCGCAGCGCCGGGGAGTGTTAGCCGCCAGCTCCGGGCATGGCGTTGGTGATGGTCTGGAAGGTGCCCTGCACGCGGGTACCCAGCGCGGTGACCGCGCCCACGATGACGGCGGCGATGAGGGCGGCGATGAGCCCGTATTCCAGGGCGGTGGCGCCTTCCTCGTCACGGATCAGGTGCATCAGTCTGGTCAACATGGTCTCCTCCTCGGGTTGGTGTTGCGGTTGCTGGTCCGGTTTTCATCCGGCCTTGCGGCCGACTCTTGGTTCCCCTTGAGCAACCCATGTGCCAGTTTTACACAAGCCAGTTCAAAACGCAGCAGTCATAATATTTTATCCCATCATCAAGGCATGTTATGTGCACACATTTCCTTGACCGCCGTTGCCCGCGCCCCAGGGTGGGGCAAATGTTTATCCACAATTTGTGGACGGCTCAGGGAGTGTCGGGAGGCATCGCAGTGCCGAAGTGGCTGAACTACTGCGGCAGCGCCAGGATAATCAGCTTAACAGGCGATAATAAAACGAGAAAGCTGAAAGCTCACAATTAATGGAGCCTGGCGCCAGCAAAACCGCTGGATACAGGAATAATGGATTGCCTGGAAGCTTACACAGAGAGGATTTCAGCAGGATCGATGCAATGCTTCTGGATCTTGTTCCAGAGGTTGGTGGGGGTGAGGCCCAGGGCCTTGGCCGCGCGGGTTTGCACGCCGCCCGCCTTGCGCAGGGCCGCAAGGATCAGGCTGCGCTCGACCTCGGTCAGGGCCAGGCGCAGGGACAGCGGGCTGCCGTCCGGGCTGGACGACAGGGTCTGCGCGCCCTCGGCCAGGGCCATTTCCACGTCGGCCGCGGTGATGATGCCCGAGCGGCTGAAGATGGCCGCGCGCTCCACCACGTTGGCCAGCTGGCGCACGTTGCCCGGCCAGTTCTGGGCGCACAGGCGGTCGAGCGCGGCCTGGCCCGGCGGGGGCACGTCCGCGCCGGTGCGCTCGTTGAACAGGCGCACGAAATGCGCTGCCAAAAGCGGGATGTCCTCCTTGCGCTCGCGCA
>JANXYI010000201.1 GCA_025350085.1 Deltaproteobacteria bacterium | reverse complement strand
GGCCGCAGACCTGCGCGAGAGCCCGACCAGGGCGCGCACGGCCTCGTTGACATCGGCCCCGGCCGAGCTCGGCTCCGGCGCATGGGCGCAGAAGTTGAGCTGCTCGGTGAGCATCATGCCGCGCTCCACCTGCTCGGCCAGGACGGTCAGGCCCTTCTTGAAGCGCTCGGCATGGGCGAAATTCTCGCTGCCCAGGGCCAGCAAATCCTCCATGAGCCCGGAGGACTCGCGGATGGTGGCCAGGATGTTCTGCATCTCGTGGGTGGCCGAGGCCGTCAGCCGGCCCATGAGCAGGGCGTCGCGCATGGCTTGTCTCCCCCTACTGTCCGCCGCTCGTGCCCGGCAGGGCCGCGGCCTTGAGCGCGTAGTCGATGGCCGACTCCATCTTTTCGATGAGCGTGTCGATGTTCAGCGGCTTCATCATGTAGTCGTAGGCCCCCAGGCGCATGCCCTCGATGCCGTCGCGGGTGCTGCCGTGGCCGGTCAAGAGCAGCACCTGCACCTGCGGGTTGGTGCGCTTCACGCGCTCCAGCACCTCCAGGCCCTTGATGCCGGGCATGAGCACGTCGAGCACCACCACGTGGGGTTCCTCGGCAACGATGGCTTCAAGGGCGCTCTCGCCGTCAAAGGCCACGCGGGCCGGGATGCCGCGCAGTTCCAGGCGCTCGGCCAGGGTCGTGATGAACTCGCGCTCATCGTCCACGAGCAGGATCTTCCAGTCTTTCGCGTTCATGCCAGTGCCTCCCGCTGCCCCTTGGGCAGGGTGATGATGAGCGTGGTGCCCACGCCCTGTTCGCTCTCGACGGCGATGTCGCCGCCCAGGCGCTTGATGATGCCATAGGTGATGGACAGGCCCAGGCCCGTGCCCTTGCCCTTCTTGGTGGTGAAGAAGGGCTCGAAGATGTGCTTGAGCGTCTCGTCGGACATGCCGCAGCCGTTGTCGCGCACGCTGATCTCCACCTGGTCCTCGAATTCGCGGGCCGTGGTCACGATGCGCCCGCCGTCGGCCACGGCGGCCAGGGCGTTGTTGAAGAGGTTCAGGAAGACCTGCTGCAGCTGGCTGCGGTCGGACTGGATGCGCGGCAGCTCCGGGTCGATCTCCAGGCGCACGTCGACCTTGCGGTGCATGGCCTCGTTGGACAAGAAGCCTGCGGTCTCCTTGATGATCTCGCCGACATCGATGTCCTCGATGCTCACGTCCATGCGCCGGGCAAAGCCGAGCATGCGGTGGGTGATGCCCCGGCAGCGCTCCACGGCGTACAGGATGCTCTCCACCTGGGCCGCGATCTTGACCCGGGCCGGGAAGTCGGCCTCGCGCGCCATGATGTCCTGCACCAGCCCGGCCTTCTCGTTGATGATGGCCAGCGGGTTGTTGATCTCGTGGGCCACGCCAGCGGCGAGGCGCCCGATGCTGGAGAGCTTCTGGGAGTGCTCCACCTGCCGCAGCGCCATCTCGCGGCGCTCCTCGCTCTCCTTCATGCGGCCGATGAGCACGTCGGTGACGCGGTAGGCGGTGACGAACACGGCCACCACGCCAAGGGCGAAGATGAACAGCAGGTCGCCGCGCACGGTGTACCAGGTCTTGAGCACCGAGCCGCGCGGCTTCACGGCCATGAGCACGAAGTCGGCCTCCGGGAAGTAGGCGTAGGCCAGGTAGACCTCGCGGCCGAGCGGGTCGACCATGGTCAGCACCGCGGGCTCATAGGTCTGCGGCGGCAGGGCCAGGGTCGATTTTTCCAGCACCTTGCCGTAGTTGTTGGAGCTGGTCTGCATGATGCCCTGGCCGTTGACCAGGAAGGCGTCGGCGTCGGGCTCCAGGCTCATGCTCGCGATGATGCGCTCGAACTGGCTGGTGTCGAGCGTGGCGCGCAGAATCCAGGTGCGGCCGTCCTCGGTGATGTGCTGCACGGCGATGATGACGTGGGGGAACTTGCGGAAGCCCAGGAACACGTCGCTGACGTACTTGCCCTTGAGGCGCACCTCCTGGAACCAGCGCTGCTCGGCGTAGTTCTTGCCCTGGAGCGAGTAGGGGCCCACGTAGTTCACCTGGGTGCCGTTCTCGTCGATGAGCCCCAGGTCCACGAAGCCCTTGAACTCCTTCTTCATGACGCTGAAGATGCGCGCGAGCTTCTTCTCGTCGGCCAGTTCAGGATAGGTGTAGGCCGAGGCGATGAGGCTCACGGTGGAGCTGCGCTCGGTGAGGAACAGCTCAAAGGAGTTCTTGGTCTTGTTCACCAGCACGCGCAGGGGGTTCTGGATCTCGCGCGCCATGGCGCTCTGGTGTTCGTAGTAGTTGAGCACGGCCATGGCCAGGAGCGGAATCAGCGTGGCCGCGGCCATGAGCGCGAAGATCTTGCGCCTGAGCAGCGCGTAGCGCACCGGCGACTCGGCCTCGTCCACATCGCTCTGCAGCCCGCGCAAGGGGTGCCCCAGGAGTTCCACGAGCTTACGCATGGGAGAGCCTCGGGAAGAGGATGGCGCCGGGGTCAAGGTTTCCGCCGAGGTAGCGCGTGAGCGCGTCCCCGGCCAGGCCGGCCACGCCGTCGATGACCGTGACCCTCTTCCAGCGCAGATAGTGGTAGTGCTCCTCCTCCACGGCACCGGTGATGACCACGGCCACCTCGCGGTCCAGGATCAGGTCGCACAGGTCGTCGGCCCCGGAGCTCGCGAGCACCAGGTCCTGCCTGCGCACCTCGTGGCCCGTGGCGTCCACGGTGACGAGGAGCACCTCGGAGCAGAGGTCGAAGCGCGGGGCCACCTCGTCGCGGTAGAGCGTCACCAGAATCTGCTTGCCCATGACCGCCCCCCCCTATCCCTTTTTCCGGGCAGGCTTGCGCGCCTGATCGGGTTGGGGTTGGCTGGCCTCGGCAAAGGGAGCCTTTGGCGCGGGGGCCAGGGGGAAGCGCAGGGGCAGAGGCAGGTGCTCGGTCCCGACGGTGTCCTTGGGGCAGACCATGACCGCGTACTCGACCAGGTTGCGCAGCTCGCGCACGTTGCCGGGAAAGTCGTAGGCCGCGAGCTGTTGCTGGGCCTCGTCGGAGAAGCCGGTCACCGGCTTGCGGAACTTGGCCGCAAAGAGCTTCAGGAAGTGGGCCAGCAGGAAGGGCACGTCCTCGCCGCGTTCGCGCAGGGGCGGCAGGTGCAGGCGCACGGCGTTCAGGCGGTGGAACAGGTCCTCGCGCAGGAGCCCCTGGCGGACCATGTCCTCGGGATCGCGGCCCGTGGCCGCCACCACGCGCACGTTGAGCTGCATGGGCCGGTCCCCGCCCGCGGGCAGCACGGCTCGCTCGTCCAGCAGGCGCAGCAGGCGGCCCTGCTGGGCGAGCGGCATGTCGGCGATCTCGGACAAAAACAGGGTGCCGTTCTGGGCCAGCTGGAACTTGCCCGGCCGGGGCGCTCCGCCCGGCCCCTCGGCCTGGCCGAAGAGCTCGGCGTCGAGCAGGGCCTCGGGCATGGGGGTGGCGTTCACGCGCACGAAGCTCTCGCGCGCCCTGGGGCTTAAGCGGTGCAGGGCCTCGGCCAGGAGGTCCTTGCCCGTGCCGGACTCGCCGGTCAGAAGCACCGGGGCGTCGCTCTGGGCCACGGCAGGCAGGATGCGCAGCAGATGTTCCATCACCGCGCAGCGGCCCACGATCTGGCCCGGGCTGGCGGAGACCGACAGCCGCGTCTCCATGTCCTTGAGGGCCGAGAGGTCCTCGATGACGTCCAGGCTGCACAAGAACTCGCCGCTACGGTCCGTTACCGGCAGGCTGGTCAGGCGCACGGGAATCTTGCGGCGGTTGCGGTTGATGAGCGTGCCCTCGCGGGACCTGTTGCCGCCTGCAAGGCAGGCCTCGCCCCGGGGCGGGCACGGGCAGTCGTGCAGGCAGAAGCTGCCGCGCAGCACGTGGCGGCAGGGCACGCCAGCCACCTCGGCGCTGGAGAAGCCGGTGAGGTCCTCCAGGGCGGGGTTCAGGAACAGCGCCCGGCGCTCGGAGTCCAGCACGGCCACCCCGAAGGGCAGCCCACCAAGGACCCGGAGCAGGTCCGCCCGGTCCAGCCCGCTTATGCTCGCCACTGTGTTCTGGTCCAACGCGCGTCCTCCTGGAGAAGCGTTCGCCTGCGTCCGCTTCCCCTCTGGGATGGGCAGGGTCTAGTGCGCGCCCGCGCCCACGATGCCGGAAGCGGCCACGAGCAGCACAAGGATCTCGGCCGCAGCCAGCGCGGCAAACATGAATTCCTTGCGCTTCAAGAAGCCCGGAATGAGCGGAATGTAGCAGATGATGGTCATGCCCGCCAGGAGCACGATGCCCAGGAAGTTGAGGAAATCTCCCTTGCCGATGAGCACGGTCCAGCCCCAGCCGGTGGGCACCTGGCCCAGCTCCAGGTAAGTGCCCACGGGCTGCGACCAGAGCAGGGGCACCTTGGCCAGGGGCACGTGGGGGGTGATGATGCCGGTGACGTACAGAAGGTAGGTCACGGCCATGAGGGCCAGGCCGCCCCAGCAGCCGTAGAAGAGCATGTTGGCGTAGGTGACCTGCTCCGGGGAAGCCTTGCCGCTGTGTTTCTTGGTCTCGCTCATTGTCGTTCTCCTTATGATGCTCTTCCGGGCCGAGTCTTGGCTGGCCCGCGGTGTCGTTGTGCCGTCGGTCTCTCGCCAGCTCGCGCTGCCCTAGATGCCTAGGCCCTTTAACAGCGCCTTGCCGCCCGCGAAGAGCAGCACGCCGATGACCATGTAGCGGATGAAGGTGGGCTTGGCCTTGG
>JANXYI010000124.1 GCA_025350085.1 Deltaproteobacteria bacterium | reverse complement strand
AGCCCGCGCGAGCCGCCCGTGGCCGACTCCCAGTGCAGGAACACGTACTCCAGGATGAGCTGGGCGGCCAGGGTGGCGATGGCCAGGTAGATGCCCTTCAAGCGGAGCGAGGGCACGCCGAAGACCATGCCCACGAGCGCCGCGGAAAAGCCGCCCAGAAAGAGCGCCGCGATGAAGGGCACGCCGTGCAGGGTGGCCTGGGCCGCGGCATAGGCCCCAACGCCGATGAACGCGCCGTGGCCGAGCGAGATCTGGCCGCAGACCCCGGTGAGCAGGTTGAGCGACACCGCGCCGATGACCGCGATCATGATCAGGTTCAGCATGGACATGAAATAGCTGTCGAGCACCCACGGCGAGATCAGCAGCACGGCCACGAACAGGCCCAGGCAGGTCTTCTGGAACCCGCTCTGGAACACCGCGGCCTCGCCCCGGTAGCTCTCGAAAAACAGTCCGCACTTGCCGCGCATGGCTTACACCCGCTCGATCTCTTCGGTGCCGAAGAGCCCGTAAGGTTTGACCATGAGGATTCCCACCAGGACCACGAAGGCCGCCACCTCGCGGAAGCCCCCCAGGTCGAAGAGGTCCTTGGCCAGGCCGTCGCAGACGTTTTCGAGCACCCCGATGATCAGCCCGCCCAGCGCCGCGCCGAGGAGGCTGTCCAGCCCGCCCAGGATCACGGCCGGGAAGACCTTGAGGCCGAGCACCCCCAGGTGTGAGTTGATGCCGTTGATGTTGCCGAGGATCACCCCGCCCACGGTGGAGACCACGCTCGCGATGCACCAGGACAGGGCAAAGATGCCCCGGATGCCGATGCCCATGCTCTGGGCGGCCTGCTGGTCGTGGGCCGTGGCGCGCATGGCGATGCCCATGCGGGAATACTTGAAGAACAGGGTGAACACGCCGAAGAGCAGGCCCGAGAGCGCAAAGGCCGCGATGTACACCGGGGCGATGGGCATCCCGGCGATGATGACCGGCGTGGTCGGCAGGACCTCGGGATAGACCTTGATCTGCGTGCCCCAGATGACCTGGACGATGCTCTTCAAGACCGAGGACAGGCCGATGGTGACCATGATCACGCAGATGTGCGCCTCGCCGATGAGCGGCCGGAGCGCCAGGCGTTCCACGGCCAGGCCCAGGACCACGGAAAAACCCAGGGTCATCAAAAAGGCCCAGACAAAGGGGACATGCAGCTGCACGGTGAGCCCGAAGCAGACATAGGCGCCGACCATGACCAGCTCGCCCTGGGCGAAGTTGACGACCTTGGTGGCCTTGTAGATGACCACGAAGCCGAGCGCCACCAGGCTGTAGATGCCGCCGACCACCAGGCCGTTAATGAAGAGTTGGAGGTAGTATTCCATCAGCTTACTTGTCCTCCACGTTCTCGATGCGGATATCGCCGCACATCTGCTGCACCCGGCCATCCTGGTACTGGATGGCCGTGTCCAGGCGCAGGCCGCAGGCGTCGCTGTACAGGGCCTCGATGAGCGCGCCGTAGCGTTCATTGATCGTGCCGCGGCGCACCTTGCGCGTGCGGGTCAGCTCGCCGTCGTCGGCGTCCAGCTCCTTGTACAAAAGCGCAAAGCGCCGGATGCGCGTGGCTGTCGGCAGGCTCTGGTTGATCTTCCGGATCTCGCCCTGGATGAGCGCGTACACCTGCTCCTTGGCCGCCAGATCCTGGTAGGTGGTGTAGGTGATCAGCCGCCCCTCGGCCCAGTGGCCGACGATGTTCATGTCGATGCACACGATGGCCGTGACGATCCCGCGCTTCTCGCCCAGGATCACGGCCTCGCGCACAAAGGGCGAGAACTTGAGCTTGTTCTCCAGGAACTGCGGGGAGAAGCGCGTACCGTCGGCCAGGTGCATGACGTCTTTCAGGCGGTCGATGACCACGAGCCTGCCGGAATCGTCGAAGTACCCGGCGTCGCCGGAGAGCAGCCAGCCGTCCTTTATGGTCTCGGCGGTGGCCTTGTCGTTCTTGTAGTAGCCCAGGAACACCGCCGGGCTGCGGGACAGGATCTCGCCCGCCTCGGACAGCTTGACCTCGGTCTCCGGGATGGGCAGGCCCACGGAGTCGAAGTCCACGGCGCCGTCGCGGTGGATGCAGGAGATGCCCGCGATCTCGGTCTGGCCGTAGATCTGCTTCAGGTTGACCCCCAGGGCGTGGAAGAAGCGGATGGTGTCCGGCCCCAGGGCCGCGCCGCCGGTGGAGGCGCTGCGGATGCGCGAGAAGCCCAGGCGGTCGCGCAGGGCGCGCAGCAGGCAGGCGTCGGCCAGGGCGTTGCCCAGGCGCAGGATGAGGCCCGGCTTGCGCCCCGCAAAGGTCTCGTCCACATATGTAAGCCCGATGGGCAGCAGGAAATTGTACAGGAAGCGCTTGAAGGGCGTGGTCTCCAGGATGTCGCCCCGGACCTTGGCCGAGAGACCCTCCCACACACGCGGGGGCGAGAAGATGAGGTGCGGGCCGATCTCGCGGATGTTGGCCTGGGCCGTGTCCGGCTCCTCGGGGAAGTTCACGCAGAAGCCGAAGAGCAAGCTGGAGGCCACGGCCATCATCTGCTCGCCCATCCAGGCGAGCGGCAGGAAGGACACGAACTCGTCGGTCTCGCGCTTGGGGTCCACCTGGCCCAGGTTGGCGGCCATGGATAGCATGTTGCGGTGCGAGAGCACGGCCAGCTTGGGCCGTCCCGTGGTGCCGGAGGTCGTGGCCACCAGGCAGGGCTCCTGGGGCTTCAGCTTGGCGGTCATGGCCGTGAACTCGGCCACGGAGTCGGTGACGGCCATGCGGCCGCG
>JANXYI010000116.1 GCA_025350085.1 Deltaproteobacteria bacterium | reverse complement strand
GCGAGGCCATCGGCAACATCCAGCGCGGCACCCGGGCCAACGTGCAGCAGGTGGAGACCGCAGCGCACAACATCGAGCTGACCTCCGGCCTGGCCGGGGGCTCGGGCCAGGCGCTGGCGCGCATCGTGGACATGGTGCAGGAGACCACCCAACGCGTGCGCGGCATTGCCAAGGCCGTGGAACTGCAGTCCACCGCCTCGGGCCGGGTGGACGCGGCCGTGGAGGAGATCAACGACATCGCCCTGCGCACGGCCTCGGGCATGGACGTGGCCTCGCGCGACGTGGCCGAACTGCATACCCTGGCCGCCCAGCTGCGCAGCATCGTGGACAGCATGGTGGGGCAGAAGAGCTAGCCGGCTCCACCATCGGACTCTTTGGTTCTTCTTCGCAGACTACGGCCCGGGACAACCCGGGCCGTTTGCGTTCCCGCCCCCTCACACAAACGGCATGCGCAAAAGCCGCCACAGCCCGGCCTCCATGGGGCTGCGGAAGATGGACAGCCCGATGGTCATGCCCGCGTGGCCGAGCCCTGGCTGGTCCTGGTACGTGGCAAAGAGCCGGTCCCACCAGGGGAAGCAGAAGCCGAAGTTGGTGCTGGCCTCGCGCAGGTCCGCGCTGTGGTGCACGCGGTGCATGTCCGGGGTCACCAGCACCCGGCGCAGGGCCCGGTCCAGCCCCAGCGGCAGACCCACATTGGCGTGGTTGAACAGGGGCAGGGCGTTCAGCAGCACCTCGAAGGCCAGCACGGCCCAGGCCAAGGGGCCGAGCACGGCCACCAGCAAAAGTTTGTAGGCCAGGGACAGCAGCATCTCCAGCGGGTGGAAGCGCACCGCGGTGGTCAGGTCGAGCACCGTGTCCGCGTGGTGCACCCGGTGCAGCCGCCAGAACCAGCGCAACGCATGGGAGGCGCGGTGCTGGGCGTAGATGCCGCAGTCGAGCAAGGCGATGGCCGCCAGCCCGGCCGCCCACTCGGGCAGCGGCAGCCGAAGCGACAGGACATTGAACAGGCCCCAGCCCCGGCCCTGCAGCCAGACGGCCAGGCCCACGGGCAGGATGGGGAACAGGACCCGGATGAGCAGGGTGGACAGGGCCACCAGCCCCAGGTTGCCGGGCCAGCGCAGGCGCCGCAGGGCCGGGCGCGCAAGGCGCGGGGCCAGGAACTCCCAGGCCGCCAGGACCAGCACCGTGCCCAGGAAGAACCCCAGACGTATCAGCCCCTCACTGGGCATGGGCCCTGGCCCGGATTTTCAGCGTCGTTGCCATTCCCCTTGTCCTTGCCGTTGTTGAGGCCGTTGTTGCCAGCGTTGTCAGCGCGGTTCGTCCATTGCGAGCAGGGCCGCGGCCGCGGGGTGCGCCTCCAGGTACTCGTCCAGCCCGGCCTGGTCGTCGATGTCCCGCCAGGGCGGCAGCGCATACACCGTGCGCCCGGCGACCCTGAGGGCGTCGAGGGTCTGGCCGAGCACGGCCGGGCTGCCCCAGTCGATGCCGATAAAGGCCTCGGCCGCAAAGGCGTCACAACGCAGGGCGATGAGGTGGTAGCCGCCGTCCAGGGCCGGGCCCAGGACCACGTCGTGCCCGCCCAGCAAGTCCAGGGCGTCCGTGAGCATCCCCACAGGCCGGTCCGGGGCGTCGGTGCCGATGAGCACCACGCGCGCTGCGCCCTGGCCAAAGGCCTGCTCAAAGGCGCTGTGCATCCGCGCCCCCAGGTCCGCACCCTGCTGCGCCACGTACTCAAAATCAGTCCCCAGCCAGGCCCGGACCTCCGGCCCGCACTTCGGCGGGGCATAGCACACGGTCACGGGCAGGCCCAGTCCGGCTGCGGCCGCGAGCGTCTCTTCGGCAAAGTGCCGGGCCAGCCGCGCCGCAGCCTCAGCGCCCACGGTTGCTGCCAGCCGCGTCTTGACCTGGCCGGGCTCGGGATACTTCAAAAAGACGAGGACGCGCCTCACGGGTAGAACCTCGCCAGGCGCGCCGCGCCCACGCCCAGGTGGTACAGGGTGCGCAGCAGGACATTGCGGCCGGTGCAGCGCAGCAGACCCTCGCGCTCCCAGCGCCGGGCCGAGGTGCGCACCCGGGCGTCCAGCAGGCGGATCTTCCTGCCCGCGCGCCGCAGCCGCGTCATGAGCTCCAGGTCCTCCATGAGCGGCAGGTCCGGGAACCCGCCCAGGGCCTCGAAGCAGTCCCGGCGCAGGAAGATGGCCTGGTCGCCGTACGGGGCGCGGAACAGCCGGGCGCGCAGGTTGGCGGCCCAGGCAATGCACCGCAGGCCCGGGCCCACCGGCTCGCCCGCCAGCCCGAAGCCCAGGCCAAAGGCCCCGCCGCAGATCTGTTCGTCGGCCAGGGCCGCGTGGATCAGCGCAAAGGCGTCGCCCGGCAGGCGCGTGTCCGCGTGCAGGAAGAGCAGCACGTCCGCCCGCGCAATGGATGCCCCGGCGTTCATCTGCCGCGCCCGGCCCTGCCCCGAGGCCAGCCGGACGAGCACAGGGGGGGCCGCGCCTTCCGGACGGGCAGCCCCCCTTGGAATCGCAGCCAATGTGCGCTGCCCGGGGTCGCCGTCCACCACCAGGAACTCCGCCCCGCCCGGGGCTGGAAGCTCCGCCAGATGCGCAAGGAGCGCGGCCATGCGCGCCTCTTCCCGGAACACCGGAATGATCACGGAGAGGGCAACGGGGGGCTCTGGGCTATCCATTGCAATTTTCTAGCAGGACCCGGCGCAAAACGGAAGACTTCGCGTTGCAGGGGCGGAAGAAATGGACTAGGGCTGGAAAATGGCCCAAGCACAGACACCTTCCCGATGGCAGGCGAACGCCCCGCGCATCGCCCTGGCCGCGCTGATCATTCTGGCCGTTGCGGCCTTCTTCGCCCTGGACCTGGACCGGCTCCTGACCCTGCCCAGCCTCAAGGCCTCGATGAGCTGGCTGCGCCAGTGGGTGGACCAGCGGCCGACCCTGGCCATGGCGGCCTTCTGCGCGGTGTACGTGGCCGTCACCGGCCTGGGCCTGCCCGGAGCCACGGCCATGACCCTGGCTGGCGGCGCGCTCTTCGGCCTGGCGCCCGGGG
Source organism: Deltaproteobacteria bacterium (assembly GCA_025350085.1). Lineage (GTDB taxonomy): Bacteria > Desulfobacterota > Desulfovibrionia > Desulfovibrionales > Desulfovibrionaceae > Humidesulfovibrio. The sequence continues at coordinate 2,191 of JANXYI010000116.1, read as the reverse complement.
TGGTGCTCGTGTCCTTCACCAGCACCATGGGCGCGGTGCTGTCCTGCCTGTCCGCGCGCTACATCCTGCGCGGCTGGGTCCAGGCCCGCTTCGGCGCGCGCCTCACGGCCGTGAACGCAGGCATCGAGCGCGAGGGCGCCTTCTACCTGTTCACCATGCGCCTCATCCCGGCCCTGCCCTTTTTCCTCATCAACCTGCTCATGGGCCTGACGCCCATGCCCGTGCGCACCTATGCCTGGGTCTCGCAACTGGGCATGTTCCCGGGCACAGTGGTCCTGGTCTTTGCTGGCACGCGCCTGGCCCAGGTGGACTCGCTGTCCGACGTGCTCTCCCCTGGCCTGCTCTTGTCCTTTGCCCTGCTCGGGCTGTTCCCGCTGGCCGCGCGCAGGCTGGTGTCCTGGCTGGTCACCTGGCGACATGGGCGCAGGCCTGTCTGATCCGCTCATGTGAACGGAGGTATGCATGGCGAAGTTTGATTACGACATCGCGATCATCGGCGGCGGGGCGGCCGGGCTCTCCGTGGCCGCCGGAGCGGCGCGGCTGGGCGCGCGCACCCTGCTCATCGAGCGCGAACAACACCTCGGCGGGGACTGCCTGCACTACGGCTGCGTGCCCAGCAAGACCCTCATCGCCACGGCCCGGGCGCGGCACATGATGTCCCAGGCCGGGCGCTTCGGCCTGCCTGCCGTGGACCTGCCGCCCGTGGACTTCGCCCGGGTGCGCGAGCGCATCCAGGCGGTCATCAACGACATCCGGGGCCATGACTCCATCGAGCGCTTCTGCGGCCTGGGCGCTGCGGTGCGCTTCGGCCCGGCCACCTTTGCGGACGAGCACACGGCCGAGGTGGACGGCAGGCGCGTGAGCGCGGCCAAATGGATCATCGCCACAGGCTCGCGCGCGCAGGTCCCGCCCATTCCCGGCCTGGCCGAGACCGGGCATCTGACCAACCGCGAGATCTTTGCGCTCGACCGGCTGCCCGGGCGCCTGCTCATCCTCGGCGGCGGGCCCATTGCCGTGGAGCTGGCCCAGGCCTTTTGTCGGCTGGGCTCGCAGGTGGACGTGATCCAGCGCGGGGAGCGCATCCTGTCCCGGGATGATGCGGACATGGCCGCCGAGGTCCAGCGCGGACTGGAGTCCGAGGGCGTGCGCTTCCACCTGGGTGCGGTCTTCAAGGAAGTGCGCGCGGAAAACGGGCAGAAGCAGGTCGTCTTCGCGCAAAACGGGCAGGAGCAGATCCTGTCCGGCGACGGGCTGCTGGTGGCCCTGGGCCGCACGCCGAACGTCTCCGGCCTGGGGCTGGAGAACGTTGGCGTGGCCGTGAGCGACAAGGGCGGGAAGGGCATCGTCGTCGACACGCGCCTGCGCACCAGCCAGAAGCACATCTTTGCCTGCGGCGACGTCACCGGGGCCTGGCAGTTCACCCACGCCGCCGGGTACGAGGCCGGCATCGTGGTGGCCAACGCCGTGTTCCGGTTGCCGCGCAAGGCTGATTACACCTGGCTGCCCTGGTGCACGTACACCGAGCCGGGCCTGGCGCACATCGGCCTGAACGAGACCATGGCCCGCAAGGCCGGGCTCACCTACAGCATCATCGAGGAACGCTTCGCGGACAACGACCGGGCCCGCACCGAGGGCGAGACCGAAGGCAAGCTCAAGCTCCTGCTGGGCGCGGACGGCCGACCGCTGGGCGTGCAGATCGCCGGGCACGGCGTGGGCGAACTCCTGGGCGAATGGGCAGTGGTGCTCTCGGGCAAGGTCTCGCTCACGACCCTGGCGGCCATCACGCACCCCTACCCCACGCGCTCGGAAACGGCCAAGGCCGTGGCCGGGCGGATCGTGGCCGAAAAGATCTTCTCGCCCACGGTGCAGAGGGTCCTGCATTACGTGTTCGGGCTCAAGGGCCGGGCCTGCCAGCCGACGGAACCGCCCACGGCAACGAAATAACAGGCGCTGGAGGGCGGGCATGACGGATGCTTTGAACGAATTCGAGCGGCTGGCCGGGGGGCCAGTCCTGGCCCTGGGCGTGGACATCCTGCAGGTGAACCTGGGCCTTGTCTGCAACCAGAGCTGCACGCACTGCCACGTGGAGGCCGGGCCAACGCGCACGGAGCTCATGGATGAGCCGACCATGCACCAGGTGCTGGCCGCGGCCAGGGCCCTCAAGCCCGCTCTGGTGGACATCACCGGCGGC
>JANXYI010000112.1 GCA_025350085.1 Deltaproteobacteria bacterium | reverse complement strand
TATTGTCCCGGTGTTTTGCGCCCGTACTTGATCTTCAGCCGCAACATGCCGCCGACCAGGGCCAGGCTGACGGTGTTGGCGGCGATGACGGACGGGGCTTTTAGGCAGATGCCGTAGACCAGCCACAGGAACACGCCCAGGGTCATGGAGGTGTACATGGTCAGCGAGATGTCGGCCACGGCCTTGGTGCGCCAGGTCCGGTAGACCTGCGGCAGGTAGGCTGCGGTGGTCAGCGTGCCTGCGGCCAGCCCGATGTATTCCGCCCAGTTCAGTTCCATGCCCTGTCCTTTGCTGTTGATCCTTGCCGCTGCTCTTTCGCGCTTAGCGCCCGTGGCCCGGACAGATACCCCAGTCCGGCCGCGCGGGCAACCGGGCTTGGGGGGCAGTGTGCTTGCGGTCGGCTGATCGACGCAGGAAACCCGTTGCCTTGGCCCGGCCCGTGGGGGTATGGAAGCGAGGATGCGCATCGCGCGAAGATTTTGGAGGCAAGAGCTGTGCAGACCCCGGCCCTGGAACTGAAGGAACTCTGGTTCGCCTACGACGGCGCGCGCGTGCTGGACGGGGTCAACCTGGCCCTGCCTGCGGGCGAGTTCCTGGCCGTGCTGGGGCCGAACGGCGGGGGCAAGTCGACCCTGCTCCGGCTGCTGCTGGGCCTGGTCAAGCCCGGCGGTGGAAGCCTGCGCGTACTGGGCCAGGATCCCGGCCAGGCGGGCGGGTGCATCGGGTATCTGCCGCAGTTCACGGCCGTGTCCGCCAGCTTCCCCATCACCGTGCTCGGGGCCGTGGCCCTGGGCCTGGTGCGGCCCGGCTTTTCTGGCCTGGGCGGCTGGCTGAAGGCCTCCGCGCGCAGCGCCGAGCGCGAGGCGGCCCTGCTGGCCCTGGACCGCGTGGGCCTGGCCGAGCAGGCCGGGCGCAGGCTGTCGGATCTTTCCGGCGGGCAGCGCCAGCGGGTGTTCATCGCCCGGGCCATCGTCTCCGGGCCGGAGCTGCTTTTGCTGGACGAGCCCACGGCCAGCGTGGACGGCAAGGGCCGCCAGGAGCTCATGGCGCTGCTGGCCAGGCTCAACCGCGACATGACCATCGTCATGGTCAGCCACGACATGAGCACCGTGGACGGCTGCGTGACGTCCATCGCCTGCGTGAACCGCGGCCTGCACCACCACGCCGAGAGCAGGCTGACCCCGGAGATCTTTGCCGAGGCCGTGGGCGTGGACCCTGCCGGGTGCCCGGTGGAGCTCTTGGCGCACGGCCCGGTGCCGCACCGCGTATTGCTCGACCACGACCACCCGGACTGCTGCGGCGGCGCGCACCGTCGCCGCCAGGGCGATCAGGGCCCGGAGGGCGCGCCATGATGGAGGCCCTCAGCTTCGAATTTTTCCGCAACGCGCTCCTGGCGGGCCTGCTCGCCAGCGTCATCTGCGGGGTCATCGGCTCGCTCGTTGTGGTCAACCGCATCGTGTTCCTGGCCGGGGGCGTGGCCCACGCCTCCTACGGCGGGGTTGGGCTGGCCTTCTACCTGGGCCTGCCCGTGCTGCCCGTGACCGCAGTTTTCTCGACCACAGCCGCCTTGGGCATGGCCTGGGTCACCCTGGGCGCACGCGAGCGCGCGGACACGGTCATCGGCGTGCTCTGGGCCGCGGGCATGGCGCTCGGCATCATCCTGCTCGACCTGACGCCGGGCTACAACTCCGACCTCATGAGCTACCTCTTCGGGAGCATCCTGGCCGTGCCCGCAAGCGACCTCATGCTCATGGCCGGGCTCTCGGGCGTGGTGCTGGTGCTGGCCGGATTGTTCTCGCGCGGTCTGCTCGTCATGAGCTTCGACGTGGAGTTCGCGCGCTCGCGCGGGGTGCCGGTGCGCTTCCTGCACTTTCTGCTCATGGGCCTGGTGGCGGTCTGCGTGGTCATGGTCATCCGCGTGGTGGGGCTGATCCTGGTCATGGCCCTGTTGACCATCCCGCCCTTCATGGCCGAGCGCCGAGCGCGCTCGCTGGCGGGCATGATGCTGCTTTCCGCGTGCTTGAGCGCCGTGTTCTGCGTGACCGGGCTGTACCTGTCCTTTGCCCTGGACCTGACCTCGGGAGCGTCCATCATCGCCGTGGCCTGCCTGGGCTTTGCCTGCTCGCTTCTGGTGCCGGTGAACCGGCCCAAGGAGGCCGCGTGAGCGGCCGTGAACAGGGAGGGGGCAGCGTGAGCGGTCAAGACGGCGTGGCGGTGCGGGACCTGGCCCGGCACATCCGGCGCATGGCCCTGCTCGTGCGCGGGGCCGTGTCCCAGGCCGTGCCTCGGGCGCCCACCCGCTCCAAGGGCGGCTGCGCCAAGGGGAGTTGCGGGACGGGCGGCTGCGCCAAGGCCGGGGGCCAGGAGGCTGAGCAGTGCGCCACAGGGCCGGGCTGGTGGGTGCTGGCCCAGGGCGGGCCGCTGGATGTAGGCAATTTCGAGGCCCGCGAGGCCGCGCGCGAGGAGCTCCTGGCTCGGGTGCGCCGGGCGGGCATCCTGGTGGGCGAGAACGTCTGGGTTTGGGATTTGTCCGGCCGGGCGCAGTTGGTGCTCTCCACGGTGCCGACCCTGGAGCGCGCGCGCAAGCTGGCCCAGCGTCTGCGGGCCAAGGGCCTGGCCATCGTGGTGCGCAGGGAGATGGGCGAAGCCGCTACTCCTTGACGAGCCCCAGCTTGCGGAGTTCCCCGGAGATCTGGCCGGGCCGGAAGGGCTTGGTCATGTAAGACACGGCCTGGCCCTGGATGAAGGCCCGCGAGGCCGTGCGGTCGTCGTCCAGGCCCGTGGTGATGATCACCGGCACCTGGCGGCGCGCCGGGACCTTGTGCCGGATCTCCAGGGCGCGCAGCTGCTCCAGGGTCTGCAGGCCGCTTATGCCCGGCAGCATGATGTCCAGGAACACCACGTCAAAGGGCTGGCCCGCGCCCAGGGCGAGCTCCAGGGCCTCCAGGGCGTCCTCGCCGGAGATCACGGCCTGGCACTCGCCAAAGCTGCGCAGGGACAACAGCAGAAACTCCCGGTTCACGGGCTCGTCTTCCACGATCAGGATGCGCAGCTTCACGCTCAAACAAGACCTCCAGCTATCCTTGGGCCGGTTATCCCTGGGCCGACTATCCTTGGAGCCGGCTACCCCTGGGCGATTATCCTTGAGGACGTTGGCCCAGTTCCATGACGGATTCGAACAGGAAGTGGTCCACCACGTGGCAGAGCATGTGCCCGGCCGCGATGTGTACCTCCTGGATCAGCGGCGTGTCCTTGCTGCCCACGCTGATGAGGTGGTCAGACAGGGGCTCCATCTCGCCGGTCATGACCCCGCACATGCCGATGGTGGTCAGCCCGCGCGCCTTGGCCTCGCGCAGGGCCGCCAGCACGTTGCGGCTGGTGCCCGAGGTGCTGATGCCCACCAGGATGTCCCCGGCCTGGCCCAGGGCCTGGACCTGCTTCACGAACACGAGGTCGAAGCCGTAGTCGTTGCCGATGGCCG
>JANXYI010000053.1 GCA_025350085.1 Deltaproteobacteria bacterium | reverse complement strand
CATCGGCGGCGGTGGCGGCGGTCTAGTTGCTGGCGGTGGCGGTGGCGGCGGCATCAGCGGCATCGGCGGCGGCGGTGGCGGCATCAGCGGCATCGGCGGTGGCGGTGGCGGCATCAGCGGCATCGGCGGCGGCGGTGGTGGCGGCAGCTTCGCCGGCGGCGGTGGGACTGTGGGCGGCATCGGTGGCGGCGGCGGCGGTGGAATTTCGGCCGGCACAGTAGGCACGGCTCCGGGGGCCTCGGGCAACCCGGGCGCCGGGCCGTCCCAGGGCGGGGGCATGAGCTACGTGTCCTATGGCGGGCCCGGATTTCCGCCCATGGAGCTGCACGTGGGCCAGGCCATGACCCTGGCCACGGCAGGCGGGCCGCCCTCCCCGAGTACCGGGGGAGGTTTCGACGTGACCCCGGGCGGCCGCGTGGTGCCCACCCCGGTGGGCTTTGTGCAGCCCGGCCCGGCCTCGCACTTCCATGCGCCCCAGACGAGCCATGTGGCCCACCACCCCATGCACGTGGACACCCGCGTCATCCATGAGGACGCTTACCAGCCCTACAAGGCCGCCACGGTCTGGGAACCGCGCCAGATTTCCTTCGGACAGGCCATCCTGGCCTCGGACTATGTGCAGCCCTCGAACTGGGAGCCGCCCCGTGTGCTCTTTCCGGACGAGCGGCCCGTGGTCCTCCGCCTGATGGACTCGGACCCGCGCCCGTCCATGCAGCTCACCGAGGTCACCAACCAGAGCCTGAACCTGGACCTTTCCCTGACGCGCAACACGACCGTCCAGAACTCCTTCTTTGAGGAGCGCAACCTGACCCTGGACAACTCCATCAACAAGAACCTGACCTACAGCTTCCCGGAGAACCGGGAGAGCACAGTCAACCTGAACCTGGCCCAGACCGTGAACGCCGACAACTCCGTGACCAACGAGCGTGTGGTGCAGAACAGCATCGAGGCCCCGACGCGCGTCCTGAACCTCGTCTTTGTCGATGCCCCGGCCGCCCCCCAGAACGCCATCCTGGGCGGACCGATCCTGGCCCGCGTGGCCTAGGTCCAGCGGTCTCGACCAGTTGACTTGGCCCGCCCGGCATGTCGGGGCGACAAGGTCGGGGCGGTCTCGCTCGTTCGGGCCCCGGCTTGGCTGCACCCTCGACACCCCCGCACGTTCCTGGCATATTGGGGCCCCGATGCCTTCCCCAGGAGACGCGCATGGCCAAAATCCCTGCCCCTGTCAGCACCCTTGTCCTCGCCGTCCTTCTCGCAGCCGTCCTGCTCCTGGCCCCGGCCCCGGCCGCAGCCCAGCTCAAGTGGGGCATCAAGCCCGAGCAGAAGGCAGTGACCCCGGCCTCCTTGGACGCCGACAACGCGCCGGACAAGATCGCGGCCGAACGCGCTGGTGCCGAGGCGGGCAAGGCCGAGGCCCAGTACGCCCTGGGCGCGCGCTATCTGGAAGGCCGGGGCCTGCCCAGGGACTATGCCCAGGCCCGGCACTGGCTCGGCCTGGCGGCGGAGCAGAAGCACGCGGGGGCGCAGCACTGGCTGGGGGTGATGCACCGCGGCGGCCTGGGCGCACCGGCGAACCCGGCCGAGGCCATGCGCCTGTTCGTGCTGGCCGCAGGCCAGGGCAACCCGCTGGCCCAGTTCGACCTGGCCGAGATGTGGGCGTTGGGCCAGGCCGGGGCCGTGGACAAGGAGGAGGCCCTGCGCTGGTACCGCGCCAGCGGCTCCCAGGGCAATGCCGAGGCGCTGTTCCGCGCGGGCATGATGCTGCTCACTGACCCGGGGGTGCGCAAGAACGACGCCGAGGCCTATGACCTGCTGCTGCTTTCGGCCCGGCGCGGCCACGCCAAGGCCATGTACAACCTGTCCACCCTCCAGGCTCAGGGCCGGGGCGTGAAACGCGACCCCGTGGCCGCGGCCAGGAACTGCCGCCTGGCCGCCGGGCTGGGCGTGGTGGAGGCCCAGTACACCCTGGGCCTGCTGCTCCTGCGTGGCGAGGGCGTGCTCCAGGACCGCGAGGAGGGCCTGCGCTGGCTGCGCATGGCCGTGGCCGGCGGGTATGGCCCGGCCAAGGCGCAGCTCGCCCTGGCCGAGGCCGAGGTGCGCGGGGACAAGAACCTGGCCGAGGCCACGCGCCAGCTCAAGCAGGCGGCCCAGGCCGGAGACGCCAAGGCCCGGCTGCACCTGGGCACCCTCTACGCCACGGGCGCGGGCGGCCTGCCCAAAGACTCCGTGCAGTCCTACGTCTGGCTGGAGCTGGCTGCCCAGGGCGGCGAGGCCATGGCTGCGCTGCACAAGGAGGCCCTGGTCAAGACCATGTCCCGGGCCGAGTTGGAGCGCGCCAAGGGCCAGGTGCGCGACCTGACCCCGCAGCCCGTCGAATAGCCGCTGAAGATGACCGTCACAGCCCCTGCGCCGCAACCACCCTCTGCTGACGCCCTGGCCCGGCGCGCGCACTTCCCGCGCGGGCTGGCCCAGCCTGCCAGCGGCTTCCGCTTCGGGGCCGACACCCTGCTGCTCTCCGCCTTCGCGGCCCAGGCCCTGCCTGCCGCCGGACCGAAGGGCGCGAAGCGCCTGACCGGGCTGGACCTGGGCACGGGCTGCGGCGCAGCATCCCTGGGGCTGCTTGTGCTGCGCCCGGATCTTGACCTCATGCTCACGGGCATCGACAGCAGTCCGGAGATGGTGGCCGCGGCCGAGGACAAC
>JANXYI010000065.1 GCA_025350085.1 Deltaproteobacteria bacterium | reverse complement strand
GCCACCCCGTGGCCGCGGACTTTGACGGCAATTTCTGGGCCGAGCTCATCTGGATCGTGCTGCCGACCATCCTGGTGCTGGGCATGTTCTGGTCCGGCTGGCACAGCTACCGGGCCCTGCGCGACGCGCCGCCGGACGCGCTCACCATCAAGGTCACGGCGCGCATGTGGTCCTGGGACTTCGAGTATCCGGACGGACGCCACAGCCCGACCCTGGTGGTGCCCGTGGGCCAGGCGGTCCGGCTCTCGCTTACGAGCACGGACGTGATCCACGGGTTCTTCGCCCCGGCCTTCCGGCTCAAGATCGACACCGTGCCGGGCCTGACCACCTACGGCTGGTTCCGGGCCGACAAGCCGGGCGAGTTCGTCATCTTCTGCTCGGTCTACTGCGGGCTGGAGCACGCCAAGATGCTCTCGGCCATCCGGAGCGTGAGCAATGAGGAATACCAGCGCTTCCTGGCCGAGAAGCCGGGCCAGGCCGGTGCGCCCGCAGCTCCGGCCGCCGGACCGGAGGCAGGCCGAGCCGTGGCCGAGGCCCAGGGCTGCCTGGGCTGCCACAGCCTGGATGGCAGCGCAGGCGCCGGGCCGAGCCTCAAGGGGCTGTTCGGCGCCAAGAGCTCGGCCAGGGACCACGCCGTGGTGGACCGCGCCCTTGTGGAGGCCGTTTTACGCGACCCGGCCAAGCGCCTGGGCAAGCCGTCCATGATGCCCGCGTTCCCGGCCCTGACCGAGCCGGAGCGCGAGGCCCTGCTTGCGCTCCTGGAGTCCCTGGCCGCGCAGCACGGGGCCAAGGGAGCCCACCAGTGAACGCGCCGTCAAGCACTTTTGCGGGCCGCGCCCGCGACCTGGCCGCCCTGCTGCGGCCGCGCATCGGCCTCTTGGCCGCTGCCGGAACCTGCGCCGGGTTCGTGACGAGCCAGCCGACCCTGGCCGGCAGCCCAACCGGCGGACTGCTCTTGGCCGTGGCCGGGGCCGCCCTGCTCTCCTGCGGTTGCTCGGCCCTGAACCAGGTGCAGGAACGCCGCGAGGACGGGCGCATGGTCCGCACCAGAAACCGGCCCCTGCCCTCCGGGCGGCTTACCGTGGCTGCGGCACTCTCCCTCAGCCTGCTCTGCCTGGCCTGCGCCGCTGCGCTTTTGTCCGCCACACAGGGCGGGCTCCTGGCCGCGGCTCTCGTGCCGCTCACCGTGGCCGTGTACAACGGCCTGTACACCCCGCTCAAGAAACGCACGTCCCTGGCCATGCTCGTGGGCGGCCTAGCGGGCGCATTGCCGCCAATGCTCGGCTGTGTGACTGCCGGAGGCTCGCTGCTTGCGCCCCAAACCCTGGTCCTGGCGAGCGTGTTCTACGCCTGGCAGGTGCCGCACTTCTGGCTCTTTGCGCGGCTCCACCACGCCGACTACGCGGCCGCGGGCTTCCAGGCCCCGCACAACGGCGTGGGCCGGGCCGGGGCGCACGGGCCGCTGGCCCTCTGGGTCCTGTCCTACGGCGCGCTGATGCTGCTCCTGCCCGCCCTCGGCCTGGTGGGGGCGGAAGCGGCCAAATGGCTGGTCACGGCCCTGGGCCTGGGCCTCTTATGTGCGGCCTGGCCGCTGGCCACGCGGGAGCGCCTGGGCCTGGCCCTGGTCAACGGCTCGCTCGTGCTGCTGCTGGTCCTGCTTACCGCCGACGCACTCAGCCGCGCGGCCTGACCCCACCCATAAGGAGCCCCCATGTACATGTGGATTCACCCCGTCCTGCAATGCTCGGCCGTGCTGCTCTCGTTCTACGTGCTGTATCTCGGCTGGGTGCGCTTCGCCTTCGCCCACCTGGGCCGAACCGGCGTGGTCTTCCCCTGGAAGATGCACGTGCTGCTGGGCGGCGCAGTGCTGATTACCTGGTGCCTGGCCTTTGTCATCGGCCTGGGCGCGGCCTGGTGGGGCTGGAAGAGCGTGTTCATCACCGGCCTGCACTACCAGGTGGCCCTGGTCATGCTCCCGGTCATTATTTTCGGGCTGGGTTCCGGGCTGTACATGGACCGCTTCAAGGCCAGGCGCGCCGTGCTGCCCCTGGCCCACGCCTGCGCCAACGCCCTGCTCATGCTCCTGGCGCTGTGCCAGCTCTATACCGGCATCCTCGTCCTGCGCGACATGGTCCTCGGCTAGGCAGGAAGAGAGAAGAGAGAGAATATGCCGCCGGCGG
>JANXYI010000055.1 GCA_025350085.1 Deltaproteobacteria bacterium | reverse complement strand
CCGCCCCCCTAGCCAGGCCGCGGGCTGTTTCCTGCGCCAGGGCGCGCTCTGGCGCATGGGATTGGCGCGGGAAGCCGCCTCCGCAGAGCGGTACCAGGTTTTCCCCCTGCCGAGCGAGCACAACCCCCGGGGCATAAGTGGAGCCATGGATCTGCATCCGGTGGCCTTCCACCAGGAGACGCTCCAGGTGGCAGGCGCAGCCTACCTGGGCACAGGCGCCATGTCGCCCCTGCCCGGCTCGCCGCTTTTTCTGTTTAACGCCCTGACCCCTGCGCGCCTGCCCAATGCGGACATTTCCCTGCCCTATCACTCCGCTCACGGGGGCTGGGAACTGGACCTGCGGACCATGGCGCCCATCAACTGCGCCACACGCGCGCCCATCGCCGGGCGCCAGCATTTCCCGGACGTGCTGGAACTGGAGGGCTCCCTGCTGGGCCTTTCCGCCAGGGTGGTGGGTGATCCGCTGTCCGCCCTCATGGGCGCGGAGCCGGTGCAGCCGTTTCTGCTCGATGAGGGCGAACTCTCGCCTCCCGGCACCGCGCCCGCAGCTTCGCCGGCCATTCTGCAATGCCAGCAGGCCCTGCTGCCGGAGTATGCCGCTGGCCACATCGAGGCGGTCCGTCTCGGGCTGCGCGAACTGCGGGCCGAGGTTGACCTGGCCCGGTTGGCGCTGGACGCAGGCAAGGGTGACGCTCTGTCGCATTTGGGCAAAGCCATGGCCAGGCTCGTGGAGGTCCGCCACGCCCATGTGGCCCTGGTGCTGGAGCAGGAAACCGTGGCCCGCCAGATCAAGGAAGACGACGAGACCTGCATTGACCTCTTGCCGTTACGCATCCACCTGCTCCAGCAAGGCAAGACGCTCCAGAAAATCCCAGAGAACCTGGAGCACGGCGTGCTCTTCCCGATTGTCGGAACCCTGCTGGAGCTTTGGCAGCGCAGCCGAAAGCCGGGCGCCCGGGAAGGGCAGGCTGCCGCCCTGCCCCCCCTGGAGGGGATGCGCGCGCAGGCCGCGGCGCTGGGGCTGCACCCCTGCTGGGCCTCCGGGCTACCGCTTGGCCTGGCGCAGCAGGGGCTGCACCAGCTGGCCCTGGACATGTTGCGTGGGCAGTACGCGCACACGCCGTGGCTGCAGGACGAGCACGCCCGCATCGCGGTGCATTGCTTCCGCCCGCAGTGCCGCTTTGACGAATATCTGTTCTGGCTGGAGCAGGATGCCCTGCCCGGCAGGATGTCCCCGCCGTGGCTGTTCCACTACTGCGAGGCCCTGGCCGTCTGCCGGCAAGAAGCGCGCGCCGAGCAGGTGGTTGCTGAGGCCTATGCCCGGCACCCCAGCCTGGCGAACTGCCGCGCGGTCATCTCCTGGTGGCGCTTTGTCTCCAGGGACTTCCTTCCGGACAAGGCCCTGCCGGGCTTTGATAAGGACGCCGCCGAGGGGAGGCTGAACGGGGTCTTTGTCATCCTGCACGCCGCCGCCCTGGCTGCCGCCGGAAAGCCGGAACTGGCCTGCGAGGTGGTGGCGCAAGCCTATGCCAAGGACATGGCCGCAGCCAACGGATACTCCATGGTGGGCTGGTACTACCACCTGTTGCTGCGGCGCGAACCGGACCAGGCCATTGCCCTGTTCGAACGGGACGCCTCCCTGGGCAGACTCCAGGCCTCGTGGAAAAGCTGCCTGGCGGCTGCGCACGCCTTCAAGGGCGACATGGCGAGGGCCGAGGGCATCATCGCCGAGGTCTACGCGGAATCGCCGCTGCATATCGGCTGCATGGCGCAACTGGGCCTGACGCACTGGCTGAGCCACGGCGACCTGCCTGTCGTCTTGGAGTACTTCCGGCGCGATATGGACATGGGCCGCCTGGCGAGCATCGACCTGCAGCTGGTGTACTATGCCTTTCTCGCGCTTTCCGGCCAGTCCGGCGCGGAGCGCGCCAGGGGACTGCTGAAGGGCACGCCCCGCACGGCCATGACCTGGGATCTTTGCGTCGCCAGGCTCGGCCTGATGGGCTTCCGTGAGGCCGACGTGGCCGGGGTGATGACCCCGGAGCTGCGCGCGGGCTTTCTGGCCGTGGCACCGCAAAACGCCTCGGCGGGTGCGTGTTGCAAACCGGAAGCAGCGGAGCCGGTATGAGGATCAGCGCCATCATCCAGGCTCGAATGACCTCGCAGCGATTCCCGGGCAAGGTCCTGGCGCCCTTCTTGGGCCGGCCCCTGCTTGCCCACGTTGTGGAGCGCCTGCGGCAGATTCCCGGCGCCTTGCCCGTGGTCCTGGCCACCAGCCGGGATGAGGCGGACGATCCCTTGGCTCTGTATGCGCAGAGCCTGGGCGTCGGCGTGGTGCGCGGCCCGCTGGAGAACGTGCTGGGCCGGTTCGCCCTGGCTGTCGCGCAGCACCCTTGCGAGGCGTTCTTCCGTGTCTGCGCCGACAGCCCGCTACTGGAGCCTTTTCTTTTCGTCAGGGCGCTGGAGGTTTACTCCGGCGGTGATTTCGACCTGGTCACCAACGTGTTCCCGCGGACCTATCCCGCGGGCCTGAGCGTGGAGTTGTTGCGCGCGGAGACCTTCCTGGCCCTGGAGAAGGTCACCACAGACCCGCAGGACCGCGAGCACGTCACCCGGTACTACTACGGCCATCCGGAAGCCTGCCGCATCCAGAACATCGAAAGCGCGCGGCCCGCAGACCCCGGCCTCAAGCTGGCCGTGGACGAGATCGGCGACCTGGAGCGGCTCGCCCGGTGGAAGCAGGACAAGGGGAGCTGGGCATGCACGGAATTCAGGACCTGAGGCCATGACGCAGAGAAAGCCAGCATTGGGTGTCGCCGTGGTGGGGCTGGGCGTGGGCGAGCAGCATGCACGGGCCTACCTGCGCGACGGGCAGTGCCGCCTGCTCTGGCTGCACGACCTGGACCAGAACCGGGCGGCCAGCCTTGCGGCGTCTCTCGGCTCCGGCCGGCCGGCGGTGTCTTTCGAGGCGGTCCTGGCCGATCCCGAGGTGGATGTGGTGTCCATCGCGTCCTATGATGCCGACCACTGCGCCCAGGTGCTGGCGGCCTTGCGCGCGGGCAAGCACGTTTTCGTGGAAAAGCCCGCGTGCCGCACGCTGGACGAGGCCCGTCTGATCCGCCAGGCCTGGCACGAGTCTGGCCCGCCTCCGCGCGCCCTGGCCTCCAACCTGGTGTTGCGCGCCGCGCCCCTGTACCGGCGCCTTCGTGCGGCCGTTGCCACGGGCCGGCTGGGGCGCATCTATGCCCTGGACGGCGAGTACCTTTACGGCCGCCTGCACAAGATCACCGAGGGCTGGCGGGGGCGGGAGGCGGACTATTCGGCCATGGCTGGGGGCGGCGTCCACCTCATTGATCTGGCATTCTGGATC
>JANXYI010000043.1 GCA_025350085.1 Deltaproteobacteria bacterium | reverse complement strand
GATCCAGACGCGGTTCAGCACTTCCTCGTCGAGCAGCAGCTCTTCCTTGCGCGTGCCGGAGCGGGTGATGTCGATGGCCGGGTACACGCGCTTCTCGGACAGGTGGCGGTCGAGGTAGATCTCCATGTTGCCGGTGCCCTTGAACTCCTCGAAGATGACCTCGTCCATGCGCGAGCCGGTGTCGATGAGCGCCGTGGCGATGATGGTCAGGCTGCCGCCGGACTCGATGTTGCGCGCCGCACCGAAGAAGCGCTTGGGCCGCTGCATGGCGTTGGCGTCCAGGCCGCCGGAGAGCACGCGGCCAGACGACGGGGTCACGGCGTTGTACGCGCGGCCAAGCCGGGTGATGGAGTCGAGCAGGATGACCACGTCGCGCTTGCGCTCAACCAGGCGCTTGGCCTTCTCCAGCACCATCTCGGTCACCTGGACGTGGCGCGTGGGCGGCTCGTCGAAGGTGGAGCTGATGACCTCGGCGCGCACGGTGCGCTCCATGTCGGTGACTTCCTCGGGCCGCTCGTCGATGAGCAGCACGATGAGGTAGACCTCGGGGTGGTTGGCGTTGATGGAGTTGGCGATGGTCTGGAGCATCATGGTCTTGCCGGTGCGCGGCGGGGCCACGATGAGCCCGCGCTGGCCGCGGCCGATGGGGGTCAGCAGGTCGATGACGCGCGAGCCGTAGTTCTCGGCGCCGTTCTCCATGCTGAAGCGCTTGTCCGGGTAGAGCGGGGTCAGGTTGTCGAAGAGCACCAGGTGCTTGCTGGCCTCGGGCGGCTCGAAGCCGATCTCGCTGACCTTGAGCAGGGCGAAGTAGCGCTCGCCCTCCTTGGGCGGCCTGATCTGCCCGGAGATGACGTCGCCCTTGCGCAGGCCGAAGCGCCTGATCTGCGAGGGCGAGATGTAGATGTCGTCCGGGCCCGGCATGTAGGAGTACAGCGGCGAGCGCAGGAAGCCGAAGCCGTCGGGCAGGATCTCCAGCACGCCTTCGCCGAAGATCTGGCCGTTCTGGGAGGCGCACTCCTGGAGCAGGGCAAAGATGAGTTCCTGCTTGCGCAGATTGCTCGGATTTTCGACCTTGAAGTTGTTTGCCAGCTCCATGAGCTCAGGCATGCTCTTCTGCTTCAGGTCGGTGAGGTTGAGCTTGTTCTCCGAGGTCGGAGTGTACTCGTCCTCGACGTAATCCGGGACAGGGACGTTCTTGGGCTGGCGGTTCTGGTGTTTTTCGCGGGGCATTAGTAAGCCTCACGCTCCGTAGGATAAGGTTGCAGGAATGGCAGAGTCCTCACGCTGAGGATGATCTACAGACTGGACCGGTGCTTGTGAGTGGGCGCATCCGCTTTGGGGATTCAATTGCTGCCGCACGGCAGGAAAGAACGAGGCATATTCCGGTACGTATCTGGGGGGCCGGTGTTCCGTGTGGAATTGTACCTGCTGCGGATTGGGAAATATGCCGCGCGAACGCGCTGAACAACCGCCTAACCCAAAGGACAGGCATTGACAAGGGGGGTTACTTGGCTTTTTGCAACTTTTCCTGTTGCTTCAAAATAACGTCCGCAAACATGTCGTTGATGTCCATCTTGACGTCGGACTGGTCGCGGCCCAGGGCAAAGGCCAGCTCCATGGACACAAGCGTCATGGCCTGCTCCAGCAACCGGCGCTCGCCAAAGGAAAGCTCCTTGTCCATGCCGATGAGGAAAAGTTCCTTGAGCACGTAGGCCACGTCGGCCAAGTCCGTGCTTTTCAGCTTCTCCGAATATTCGCGGTAGCGGCGGTTCCAGTTCTGGCCGGTGTAGCCGGTGAATTCCGAGCGGTCGCGCAGGGACTCGAATACGGCCTGACCGTTGCGCAGGCTGCACACATGGCGCAGGCCGACGTTGGCGGCGTTTTTCACCGGCACCATGAGGGTGACGGAATTGCTCAGGATGCGGACGATGTAATACTCGGCCTTTGTCCCGCTAATTTCCTGGCTTTCGATGCGTTCGATGCGTCCCACGCCCTGGGCGGGGTAGACCACTAACTCATTGATTTGAAACACTGAATCTCCTTGAAAATCGTAAGGGCACTTTTCCGGTGAAATGGTACATTACCCCATTGTCCCGGAAGTGTCCATGCCCGCATTTCCGTCCGGGGCGCTGGCCAGGCGGAAGACATTCACGAACTGCGTGGCCTCGGCCAGGCCGCGCCGGAACAGGAGCGTCAGGCCCTTGTGCGCCGCGGCGCAGACGGCATTTACGGCCTCGGTCTCATCCGGGGCAAAGCCCTCCAGCACGTAGCGCGTCACGGCCGAGGAGTGCTCGGGGCGGCCGATGCCGAGGCGCAGGCGCAGGAAGTCCTCGCTGCCCAGGTGCTCGACAATGGACTCGACGCCCCGGTGGCCGTTGGCGCCGCCGCCCTTTTTGAGCTTCATGCGGCCCACTGGCAGGTCCAACTCGTCATGCACGACCACCACATCCGCCAGCCCCACGCCGTGCCGCCCGCAGATGCGCGCCACGGCCCGGCCCGAGAGGTTCATGAAGGTCATGGGCTTGGCCAAAAGGCAGCTGACCCCGCCCAGGGTCGCGCTAAAGAGCTGGTGGTCGCCCTCGGCCTGGAGGACCGTGAGGCGCATGCTCTTGCGCTCCCTGGCTGCGGCCAGGATCTCGTCCACGGCCAGAAACCCGAAGTTGTGCCGGGTTGCGGCGTACTCCGGCCCGGGGTTGCCCAGGCCGACGATGAGGGCAGCAGTGCGCATGGGGGCATCCATTGGGCCGCCTGTGAACGGGCCGGCCCGGCAAGGCAGATGCAAAAGGCAATTGCGGAGGGAGCCGGACTCCCCCCGCAATCAGGCCCGGCACTCTGGCCGGGAGAGCGAACTGAATCGGTGCTAGGCCTTGGCGGCGGGGGTAGCAGCCTCGGCGCCCTTGACGACTTCCTCTTCGGCTTCCTTGGCCACCACGCCGACCACGGCGAAGTTGTCCTCGAACACGGCGCGCACGCCGGCCGGGAACTGCACCTCGCTGATGTGCAGGTTCACGCCGATCTCAAGCTCGGTCACGTCGATGACGATCTTCTCAGGCACGTCCAGCGGCTTGCAGATGACCTCGATGGTTTCCCGGAAGATCTCCAGCTGGCCGCCCAGGATCAGGCCCTTGGCCTTGCCCTCGACCACCACGCGCACGTCGACCTTGATCTGGCGATCCAGGTCCACGCCGTAGAAATCCACATGGATGGGCGTGGACTTCATGGGATCATACTGCATGTCCCAGATGAGCGAGGGCAGGGACGCGGGCTTGCCGTCCAGCTCCATCTCCAGGTGGAACACCCGGGAGCTGCCGAGCTTGTTGTGCAGCTTGGTCAGCGGCAAAATCTCCACCTGCACCGGGATGTTCTGGCCCTTCTGGTCGTAGTAGATGCCGGGAACCAGGTTCTTGGCCAGCAGGCGGCGGGAGGTGCCCTTGCCTTTCAGGGCGCGCGGACGCACGCTCAACGTCATCAATTCAGCCATCTTCTCATCTCCTTTCAGAAACCGGGTGGCCGTCAAAAGCCGCCCGGAGATACGTTTTCAAGAGGTTAGACAAAAAGCACGCTGACCGAGGCCTCGCCGTGAACGTTCACGATGGCCCGGGCCAGGAGTTCCGCAACGGAAAGGACCTTGATCTTCTTGCAGGTTTTCTTGCGCGCATCCAGCGGGATGGTGTCGGTCACAAGGATCTGCGAAAACACGGACTTGTCCAGGCGCTCAATGGCCGGGCCGGAGAGCACCGGGTGGGTGGCGCAGGCCAGGATGTTCTTGGCGCCGTTGTCGGCCAGGACCTGGCCCGCGGCGCACATGGTGCCCGCGGTGTCGACCATGTCGTCGAGCACGATGGCCGTCTTGCCCTGGACATTGCCAATGAGGTGCATGGCCTTGGCCTGGTTCGGGGCGTCGCGGCGCTTGTCCACGATGGCCAGCGCGGCGTCCATGCGCTTGGCATAGGCCCGGGCGCGTTCCACGCCGCCAGCGTCCGGGGACACGACCACGAGCTCGCCCTCGAGGTTGCGCATGTAGTCCAGGAACACGGGCGCGGCGAACAGGTTGTCCACCGGGCAGTTGAAGAAGCCCTGGATCTGCCCGGCGTGCAGGTCGATGGTCATCATGCGGTGCATGCCGGCCACGGTGAGAAAGTCGGCCACGACCTTGGCGCTGATGGGCACGCGGGGCAGCACCTTGCGGTCCTGGCGCGCATAGCCGTAGTAGGGCAGCACTGCGGTGATGCGCCGGGCGCTGGCGCGCTTGAGCGCGTCGATCATCAGGCAGAGTTCCATCAGGTGGAAGTTCACCGGCGAGCAGGTGGGCTGGACCACAAAAACGTCGTCGCCGCGCACGTTGTCGTCGATCTCGATGCGGATCTCGCCGTCGCTGAACTG
>JANXYI010000039.1 GCA_025350085.1 Deltaproteobacteria bacterium | reverse complement strand
GGCGTGGCCGCGCAGGTCGGAGAACAGGCGGTCCAGGGCCACGGCCACGGAGTTCATGGAATTGCCTAGGACCATGCCGCCGATGGGCAGGAAGTACTGCGGCTTCCACCAGGGTGTGGCATCCACGATGGCCCCAGTCACGGTGACGGTGACGAGCAGGTACACGGCGGCCATGGAGGCGTACATGGGCCAGGCAAAGGCCACGGACGACTCGCGTACGCGGCCGCGCGCGGTGTGCGCCGCTGCCCCGGCCATGACCAGGAAGAGCCCCAGCACCAGCCAGGGCGAGTCCACGGCAAAGACCAGGCCCAGCACCCAGCCCATGAGAAAGAGCTGGGCCACGGTGCGCACCGTGCCGATGGCGATGTCGCGCCCCAGGCCCAGCTTGAGCGCGAGCGAGCAGCCCCCGGCGATGAGCGAGAAGACCAGGGCCAGCGCCAGGCGCCAGGGGGTGATGTCCAGCACGCCCGGATTCATGCGGCTCCCCCCTCCATGAGTCGGCCGGGTTCCAGCCGCCCGGCCTCAAGCCGGTAGTGCCTGGGCGTCACCCGATCAGGCGCAAGCTCCGCGTGGCTCACCAGGAGCACCGTGCCGCCAGCGTCCAGGCAGAAGGACTCGGCCGCGGCCAGCACAGCCGCGGCGCTCGAAGGGTCCAGCGCGCTCATGGGCTCGTCCAGCAGCAGGGCCTCGGGCCGGGTCAAGAGCGCCCGGGCCAGGCACAGGCGCTGGCGCTGGCCCACGGACAGGGTGGCAGCCTCCTGCGAAAGCTGGATGTCGCCGGCGGCCAGGCCCTCCAGGAGTTCGGAGAGCGCGGCATCGTCCGGCCGGGGCAGGCCTGCGGCGGCCTTGAAGCCAAAGGGCAGGAGCAGGTTCTCGCGCACGCTGCCCGGCACCACGCAAGGCGTCTGCTGGAGATAGCTGACCCGGCGGCGCAAGAGCGCCGGAGGCAGGCTGTCTACGGCTTCGCCGTCCAGCAGCACCTGGCCGGACCCGGGCTCCTCCAGGCGGCAGAAGAGCCGCAAGAGCGTGCTCTTGCCCGCGCCAGAGGGACCGGTCAGAAGCACGAAGGCCCCGCGCGGCACAACGAGGTCCACCGCGTCCAGGATGGCACGGCACGCGGGAGTGTCGCCAGGGGTAGCTCCTGCGGCGGCGGGATGGGTGAAGCTTACGCGCGCGAGGGCCAGATGCGGCAGGGAGGGCATGACGGCTCTGGGGCCTATTTCTTGGAGTTCAGGAACTCGATGAACTTGGCCACTTCCTCGTGGGCGGGATTGAGGGTCTGGGCGCGCAGCAGATGTTCGCGGCACTTGTCCAGATCGCCCTTGTCGTAATAGGCGCGGGCCACGTTGTAGTGCAGGTTCTCGTCGGTCTCGGTCATGGTCAGGGCGCGGGTGTAGTACTCGATGGACTGGTCGATCATGCGGCTCTTGCGCAGGCTGATGCCGAACTCGTTGAACAGGTGCTTGTGCTCCGGGGCAAAGGCGGCCTCCAGGCCCACGATGCGGCCCAGGATGTCCTTGGCCTTGGCCGCCTCGCCGCGCTCCACGTAGGTCAGCCCCAGGCCGAAGTTGGCGCGCACGTTCTCCTCGTCCACGGCCAGCGCGTTCTCGTACTCGAACTGGGCGCTGTAGAGCGCGCCGCGCTGGCGCTGTTCCTCGGCGCGCTGCACCGTGGAGTTCAGTTCCTGCATCTTCGGGTACACGCTCTTGACATAGAGCTCGGGCTCGGGGTTGTAGCGGACCAGGAAGTCTTCCAGGGGCACGGCCGTGCTGTTCCCGGCCGGGATCATGTTCTTGTTCAGGGCCTGGACCAGGACCTGGCCCTCGTCGTTCTGGGTGCAGAACCAGAACATCTTGCTGATGGTCTTGCGCTGGGTGGTGCCGGTGCCGACCTTTTCCACGGTCTGGGTGGAGAACAGGCCCTTGATCTTCTGGCCGCCCTCGGGGCGGTAGACCGGGGTGTGCTCTTCCTGATTCTGCTGCTTGTCCATGGCGCGCTCGGTCGGTTGCATGTGCCTGGGGAAAAATCTCAACATCTTTGCTAGCACCCTTGGCCCCTTGCTGGCAAGCGCCCCGGCGCGCGGGCGGTCATTCGCCAACCCCGGGCAGGGCAGCTTTCTGCACAGAGCTCCACCAGAAAAGTGAGCAATCACTCAAGGCGGGTCGACAAAATCCTCCGGATGCGGTAGGGCCGTGCCCATTGTGGGGACTACGGCCACGGCCTGGACGCCGGACGAGGGCGTCGGCGCAAGGTCGCCGGTGTGAACAAAGAACAGCCAGCGCGGAACGAGGGTGGGCACATGGACAGACGAGTGGGTGAGCGCATACGCGCCTTTCGGGAAAAGCAGAATTTGAGCCTGACGGACCTCTCCGAGCGCACCGGCCTGGACGAGGCCTTCCTCACGGCCGTGGAGTCCGAGGACCGCTACCCCTCCCTGGGGCCGCTGCTCAAGATCGCCCGCGCGCTCGGCCTGCGCCTGGGCACCTTCCTGGACGACCAGGTCAGCCGCGACCCGCTCATCGTGCGCCTGGCCGAGCGCGACCAGGAGCTGGCCATGCACCCGGGCGCCAGCGCACCCGCCAGCCACACCTACCACTCCCTCGGCCGGGGCAAGACCGACCGGCACATGGAGCCCTTCTTCATCGAGATCAACCCCGAGCCCGAGGCGGACAAAACCCTGTCCTCCCACGAGGGCGAGGAGTTCATCGTGGTCATCGAAGGCCAGTTGCAGCTCGTCTACGGCCGCGAGACCACGGTGCTCGGCCCCGGCGACAGCACCTACTTCAACTCCGTGGTGCCGCACAACGTCTCGGCCGCGGGCGATCAAAGCGCGTCCATCTACGCCGTGCTCTACTTCCCGGAGTAACAGCCATGCCGCGCAAAGAACCCATACGCGAAGCCACCCTGGGGCAGCTCCTCGACGAGACCGTGGACAAGTGGCCGGGCCGCGACGCCGTGGTCTATGTGGACCGCGACTTCCGCCTCACCTGGCGGCAGTTCTCGGACCTGGTGGACGAGGTGGCCATGGGCCTCATGGCCCTGGGCGTGCAAAAGGGCGAGAAGGTCGGCATCTGGGCCAACAACGTGCCCTACTGGGTCGTCCTGATGTTCGCCACGGCCAAGATCGGCGCGGTGCTCTTAACCGTCAACACCCACTACCGCCGCGCGGAGCTGGAATACCTGCTGAGGCAGTCCGAGTGCGAGAACCTCTTCCTCATGGACGGCTTCCGCGACATCGACTACGTGGGCACGCTGAACGACCTGGTGCCGGAGCTCAAGACCCAGGAGCGCGGGCGGCTCAAGTCCGAGAAGTTCCCGCACTTGAAGCGTGTGCTCTTCCTCGGCGCGGAGAAGCATCGCGGCATGTACACCCTGCCCGAGATCCAGGCGCTCAGCGTCATGACCTCCATTGAGGCCTACCAGGCCCGGCAGGACTCGCTCGGCCCGCACGACGTGGTAAACATGCAGTACACCAGCGGCACCACGGGCTTCCCCAAAGGCGTGCAGCTGACCCACGTGAACATCGGCAACAACGGCTACTGGATCGGCGAGCACCAGGGCTTCACGGAAGCCGACCGCCTCTGCCTGACCGTGCCGCTGTTCCACTGCTTCGGCTGTGTGCTGGGCGTCATGGCCGCGGTGACCCACGGCACGGCCATGGTCATCCTGGAGAACTTCGACCCGCTCATGGCCATGACCTCCGTGGAGGAAGAGAAGTGCACGGCCATCTACGGCGTGCCGACCATGTTCATCAGTATGCTGGAGCACAAGCTCTTCAGCCGCTTCGACTTCTCGACCTTGCGCACCGGCATCATGGCCGGGTCGCCCTGCCCCATCGAGTTCATGAAGCGCGCCATTGAGCAGATGAACATGAGCGAGATCACCATCTGCTACGGCCTGACCGAGGGCAGCCCGGTGATGACCCAGACCCGCAAGGGCGACAGTCTGCGCCAGATGACCGAGACCGTGGGCCGCGCCATGCCCGCCATCGAGGTGAGCATCAAGGACCCCGAAAACAACACGGAGATGTCGCGCAACACCGTGGGCGAGATCTGCTGCCGCGGCTACAACGTCATGAAGGGTTACTACAACAACCCCGAAGGCACGGCCAAGGCCATCGACGAAGGCGGCTGGCTGCACTCCGGCGACCTGGGCACCATGGACGAGGAGGGCTACGTCACCGTCACCGGGCGCCTCAAGGACATGATCATCCGCGGCGGCGAGAACGTCTATCCGCGTGAAATCGAGGAATTCTTGTACCGCATGGAGGGCATCCTGGACGTGCAGGTGGCGGGCGTGCCCAGCCGCAAGTACGGCGAGGAGGTCGGGGCCTTCATCATCCTCAAGCCCGACGTCGCCATGGAGCCCGAGGACGTGCAGGACTTCTGCCGCGGCGAGATCTCGCGCTACAAGATCCCCAAGTACATCGCCTTTGTGGAGTCCTATCCCATGACCGCCAGCGGCAAGATCCAGAAGTACAAACTGCGCGAGCTGGCGGCGGAGCTGTTCCCCCAGGCCATGCAGGAAGCCCCCAAGGCTTAAAGGAGTGCCCCATGCAGACAGAACAGGCATACAAGGACATCGCCCCGCGCCTGCGCGGCCTGCGCGACGCGCTGGACCTCTCCGTGGCCGACCTGGCAGCCAAGACCGGCGTGGACGCCGAGCTCATCCGCACCTATGAGGCGGGCGAGACCGAGATCCCGCTCGGCTTTCTCATGAAGGTGGCCCACTGCTGCAACGTGGACCTGACCGTGCTCATCAGCGGCCTGGAGCCGCACCTGCACGGCTACTCCCTCGTGCGCCGGGGCGAGGGCCTGACCGTCGAGCGCCGCCGCGACTACGACTACAAGTCCCTGGCCTACCGCTTCTCGGGCCGCAAGATGGAGCCTTTCCTGATCACCGTGCCACCCAAGGCCCCGCAGGAAATGACCCAGGTCTCCCACTCCGGCCAGGAGTTCGTGCACGTCCTGGAGGGTCGGCTCGAGCTGCGCCTGGGCGACGAGGCCCTGGCGCTCGAACCCGGCGACTCGTTGTACTTCGACTCCCAGACCCCGCACGCCCTGCGCGGCCTGGACGGCCACCCGGCCGTGTTCCTGGACGTGATCCTCTAAGCCCCGCGGGAGCCAGCGATATGGAAAAATTGCGCGTGAACAGCTACCACGACTTTGTGGCGGCCTTCAAAAACGATGTGCCCGCGGACTACAACTTCGCCTACGACTTCCTCGACGCCCAAGCTGCGGCCGAGCCCGACCGCCTGGCCCTGATCCATATGGACGACGCAGGCCAGCGCCGCGAACTCAGCTTCGAGTTCTTCCGCGCGGAGTCGGCCAGGCTCGCCAGCGCGCTCTCCGCCCACGGCGTGAAAAAGGGCGACCGGGTCATGCTCGTGCTCTACCGCCGCGTGGAGTACTGGGTGGCCATGCTGGCGCTGGCCCGCCTGGGCGCCCTGCCCATCCCCTCGCCCTCGCTGTTGACTCCGCACGACATCGAGTTCCGCGTGAACTTCGCCCACGTCTCCTGCGTGATCTGCGAGGACTCCATCACCGCGCGCATGCAGGCCGCACGAAGCAAGTGCCCGGACCTGCGCCTCATGGTCCAGGTCGGCACGAGTGCCCCCCCGGATGGCTGGGTGGACTATGAGACGCTGAAAGCGGCGGCGGCAGACCAGTTCCCGCGCACCAAGGACACCGCCTGCGGCGACGACCCCATGGTCATCTTCTTCTCCTCCGGCACCACGGGCATGCCCAAGATGGTCCTGCACACGCACACCTACCCCTTCGGGCATGTCGTCACCGGCGCCTACTGGCACGATCTGGAGCCCGGCGACATCCACCTGACCCTGTCCGACACGGGCTGGGCCAAGAGCGTCTGGGGCAAGTTCTACGGCCAGTGGCTGGCCGGGGGCGTGGTCTTTGTCTGGGACTTCCGCGGCAAGTTCGAGCCGCGCGAGCTCCTGCGCACCCTCTCCGTGCACAAGGTCACGACCTTCTGCGCCCCGCCCACGGTCTACCGCTTCCTGGTGCGCGAGAACCTGCGCGAGTTCGACCTGTCCGCCTTGCGCCACTGCACCACCGCGGGCGAACTGCTGAACGACTCCGTGTTCACCGACTGGCAGAAGGCCCTGAACCTTCCCATCTACGAGGGCTACGGCCAGACCGAAACCACGCTGCAGGTGGCCACCCTGCCCTTCATGAAGCCCAAGCCCGGCTCCCTCGGCCGCGCCATGCCCGGCTGGGACATCGTGCTCCTGAACGACGAAGACCAGCCCTGCCCCCCGGGCGAGGAAGGCGAGATCTGCATCCGGCTCAAGGACGGCGAGACCACCAAAGGCATCCCCGGCCTGTTCATCGGCTACCTGGACGAGCCCGAACGCACCGCCAAGGTCGTACGCGGCGGGTTCTACCACACCGGCGACAAGGCCTGGGTGGACGAGGACGGCTACTTCTGGTTCCTCGGCCGCACCGACGACCTCATCAAGAGCTCCGGCTACCGCATCGGGCCCTTTGAGGTCGAATCCGCCCTGGTCTCCCACGACGCCATCATCGAGGCCGCGGTCACCGGTGTGCCCGACCCCGTGCGCGGCATGGCCGTCAAGGCCACCGTTGTCCTGGCCCCGGGCTTCACGCCCGGCGACGAGCTGACCAAGACCCTGCAGGACCACGTCAAGACCGTCACCGCGCCGTACAAGTACCCGCGCATCATCGAGTACGTGAACGAACTGCCCAAAACCATCAGCGGCAAGATCAAACGCGCCGAGATCCGTGCCCGTGACCAGGAGCGCATGGATATTTAGAGAAGAGAAGACGGAAGAGAAGAGCCTCCGGCGGCCAAGGGGCCTGAGG
>JANXYI010000037.1 GCA_025350085.1 Deltaproteobacteria bacterium | reverse complement strand
CCTCAGGCCCTTTGGCGGGGTTCAGGGGCGGAGCCCCTGGCGACTCACGAATATTCGGCCTCGCGTTCGCGCTGGCGGCAGACGGAGACGATCCGCGCAACCATGCGTTCGAGGTAGCGGATGTCGCGGATCTCCATGTTGGTGAAGAACAGGCCAAGCGTCAGGGTCTGGCCGTCCGGGTCGGGTTCGACGCTGCGCACCACCCCGTCGCCGTCGGCGTAGCCCGAGCCCAGGAACAGCAGCTTGAAGGGCAGGACGCTGCCGACCTCCACCTGCGCGCTCCCGGCCACGCGCACGCGCGCGCCCCCGGCCGAAAAATCCAGCAGTTCCGTGGTCTCGAAGCCTTCCGGCGCCTCGGGCAGTTCCGGTTCTTCGGGAGGCCACTGCGCCCCGGCCGACCCTTCCGGCCCTTCCGGCTCCGCCAGGCTTGCAGGCGGCTCCAGGCGGATGAGCACGCCCATGTCCTCGTCCACGGGCACGCGGTAGTGCATGCGCAGGCTGGTCTCGAAGAAGTCCTCGGGCCTGGGTGCGGTCAGGGCCAGGGCCTGGATATGGGTGTAGTCCGGGCCGGGGTAGTCCTCGCGGACGTCCAGCAGCCGCGCGGCGTAGCCCACGGGCCGCAGGCCGCCGCCCTCGGTGAGCAGCAGGGCCACCTCCAGGGTGTCGCTGGCCAATGTGCGGGGCACGGGCGGCTCGGTCTGGGCCAGGAAGAGCACGTCCTCCTCCAGGCCGAGCACCTCGGAAATGCGCACGTCGATGCGTTCGCGCAGGGGGTCCTTGTGCAGGATGATGAAGACCTTCACGCCGGGCACCAGGCGGCTGATCATTTCCGGGAGGCGCAGGGGCTCGACTTCGCTCATGGCTGGTGTCCTTCCTTCTTGGGCGCGGCCTTGGAGGCAGGCTTCTTCTCCGGGGCACCGGCCGGGGCGGCGCGGCCATCGGCGGTGAGCATCTTCTCGATGGTGGCGTTGAGCTCCTCGGCGATGGAAGGCTCCTTGGGCTTGGACCCGCCCTCGGCACCGAGGGCTTCCTGCAGGCCGCGGCCGCTCTCGGGCGGCACGTAGTTCATGACCAGGACGCTGATGCGCCGGTTGCGGGCGTCCGTGGGGTCGGCCGGAAACAGCGGCTGGGTGGAGGAATATCCGGACACCCTCGCCAGGCGATCCTCGGCCAGGCCGCCCTGTTCCAGGGCCACGCGGGCCGAGCTGGCGCGCTCGGTGGAGAGCTCCCAGTTGGTGTACTTGCCGCCGGAGAAGTTGACGGAGTCAGTGTGGCCCTCGACCACGACCTTGTTGGGCAGCGGCTTGATCTGCTGACCGATGATCTGCAGGGCCTTGCGGCCGCTGGCCGTGAGTTCCGGGCTGCCCTTGGCGAACATGGGGCTTTTCTCGTCGTACACGAGCTGGATGCGCACCCCGGCCTCGGTGACGTCCACGAAGATCTGGTCCTTGACCTCGGGCAGGTTGACGTTCACGGCAGCCTGGAGCTTGCGCTTGATCGCCTCCACGGGCTGTATCGCCGTGGCACCCACCTTGGCGGCCTCGGTCAGCTCGTCGCGCTGGGGCACGGGCGGCTTGTCCCGGTCCGGGATCATGGCCCCGCCCTGGCGCACGTCCAGCGCGTTCTGTTTGTCGAACAAACTGAATTCCTTGAAATACTGCTCCACGCCGGCGCGCTTCTCGGGCACGACCATGGAAAGCAGCCACATGAGCAGGAAGAAGGCCATCATGGCGGTCATGAAGTCGGCGTAGGCCACCTTCCAGGCGCCGCCGTGCGCGCCGCCGTGGCCCTTCTTGACCTTTTTGATGATGATGGACTTGTTTTCAGCCACGGTCTCTCACTCCATTGCGCCGGGCGGCCAGGCTTAGGCCTTGCCGCTCTTCTTGCTCTCGCGCAGGATGCCCTCCAGCTCGTCGAAGCCCGGGCGGTCAGCGGCGGGAATGGCCCGGCGCGCGGACTCGAGCGACATGGCCGGGGGCCAGCCCATGGCAAAGGCGTTCATGGCGGCCTTGACCACCTGGAGCTCGGTGCTGGTCTCATTGACCAGGGTGCCCATGATGGCCGCGAGCGGGCCGAAGACGCCGTAGGACAGGAGCACGCCGAGGAAGGTGCCGACGAGCGCCGCGCCGATGGAGTGGCCGAGCACCTCGGGCGGCTCGGAGAGCTTGCCCATGGTGAGCACGACGCCCATGACCGCGGCCACGATGCCGAGCGCCGGGAAGGCGTCGGCCACGCGGTTCAGGTTGGTGGGTGCCTGGAGCGCATCCTCGTGGTGCGAGTCGATGTCCGTGTCCATGAGCGCCTCGAACTCGTGGGGCTCCATGCTGGCCGCGGTGTAGGCCTTGAAGTTGTCGCAGATGAAGTCGAGCACGTGGTGGTTTTTAAGCACCGAGGGGCGGTTGGTGAAGATGGCGCTGGTGTCGGGCTTGTTCACGTGGGCTTCCAGGGCGATGACACCCTCGCGCCGGGCCAGGGACAAGAGGTCGAAGAGCACCAGGAGGATGTCCAGGTAGTCCTTCTTGTCCTTGGGCTTGCCCGTGAAAATGACCATCAGCAGCTTGCCGATGGTCACGTTGGTCTTCATGGTCGAGCCGATGAGCAGGGTGCCCAACCCGGACCCGCCGATGATCAGCAGTTCGATGGGCTGCCAGATGACGTGCAGATTGCCGCCCTCCATCAGGTATCCGCCGATGACGGAGCCCATGACGACGACAAGGCCGATGATTGCGAACATATTTTCCCCTCATGCGGCGGTTGCCCGCCCTGGCTGGCCCGCTTCGGGCGTCAGGGCTTTGGCGGGGTGTCGCCGGAGTCCTTCTTCTTCCCGGTGAGGTCGATCTCCTCGGGCTCGGTCAGGCTGCGCTTGAAATTGCTGATGGCCCGGCCGATGCCGCCGCCGAGTCCCGGCAGCTTGCGCGAGTTGAACAGCACCAGACCGATGACCACAAGGATGAGCACTTCCAGCAGATTCATGCGTGGACTCCCTGAACTGATCGCGGGCCGGGAGCGCTCCCCCACGGTCCGCGACGTTGCAAATTGCGTACCTTGTCCGTAACTGCCCGCTTACGGTCGGCAGAGGCTGCCGGTCAAGCCTTCCTCCGCAAGCCTAACCGTCCCGGCCCGCGTTGGCAACACGCCGGGTCTTGACAACTTCTTTACACCGGGCGTAGACGTGGCCTTGCCGAATTCCGGGAGCGACTCCCGGGAGCGGGGGACCCACTCTCCCCACGGGGCGCATCGCCAATAATGGCGTAGGACACTCTTCGGTCCGAGCCCGTCAGCTAACCTCGCAGGCGTCGAAGGGGAAGACCTCCGGTACACGGGGCCATCCCCCTACTCTCGTACCGGAGGTTTTTTCCATGTTTGCCCGTCGTCCGGCCGCATCCCGGCCTCTGCTCCCATTGAACATACTTCCCTGGCCCGGGCGCGATGCCGTTGCCGGAGTGAACGAATGAGCGACGCACCGAAGCTTGGCCGCAAGGCCAAGGAGCTGTTCCTGGGCAAGTCCCTGAACCTCAAGGACACGTCCATCTTCCACAACCTCTCGCTGGTGGCCTTCTTCGCCTGGGTCGGCCTGGGCTCGGACGGGCTGTCCTCGTCCTGCTACGGCCCGGCCGAGGCCTACCTCGCGCTCGGCGAGCACACCTTCCTGGCCATCTTCGTGGGCCTGGCCTCGGTGCTGACCATCTTCGTCATCAGCGCCAGCTACTCGCAGATCATCGAGCTCTTCCCCTCGGGCGGCGGCGGCTACGTGGTGGCCAGCAAGCTTTTGAACCCCACGCTGGGCATGGTCTCGGGCTGCGCGCTCATGGTCGACTACGTGCTGACCATCACCCTCTCCGTGGCCAGCGGCGCGGACGCGCTGTTCAGCTTCCTGCCGCTCGCCTGGGAGATGTACAAGCTGCCCACGGCGGTGCTCGGCGTGCTCCTGCTCATCGTGCTCAACCTGCGCGGGGTCAAGGAGTCGGTCACCGCATTGGTGCCCATCTTCATGGTCTTCGTCATCACCCACGCCGTGGCCATCGTCTACGGCCTTACCAGCCACCTGGGCAATCTGCCCGCGGTCATCGCGCGCACCACGGCGGACGTGCACGTGGCCCAGAGCCAGCTCGGCATGATGGGCATGTTCCTGCTCATCCTGCGGGCCTACAGCATGGGCGCGGGCACGTACACCGGCCTGGAGGCGGTGTCGAACGGCCTGGCCATATTGCGCGAGCCCAAGGTCCAGACCGGCAAGCGCACCATGACCTACATGGCCGTGTCCCTGTCTGTCACGGTCATGGGCCTGATCCTGACGTACATCCTCTTCGACGTGGCCGAGATGAAGGGCAAGACGCTCAACGCCGTGCTCTTCGAGACCATTGCCCAGGGCTGGGGCGCACCGGGGCACGTGTTCGTGCTGGTGACGCTCATCTCCGAGGCGGCCATCCTCTTCGTGGCCGCGCAGACGGGCTTTCTCGACGGCCCGCGCGTTTTGGCCAACATGGCCATGGACCGCTGGTTCCCCACGCGCTTCGCCATGCTCTCCGACCGGCTGGTGACCCAGAAGGGCATCCTGGTCATGGGCGGGGCTGCGCTGGTGCTCATGGTCCTGACCCACGGCTCGGTGGAGCTCTTGATCGTGCTTTACTCCATCAACGTGTTCATCACCTTCGTGCTCTCGCAGCTGGGCATGGTCCGGCACTGGCTGGGGGCCGACAAGGGCGAGCCGCACCGCAAGAAGGGCCTGGCCTTGAACGGCCTGGGGCTCGTGCTGTGCAGCTTCATCCTGATCACGGTCACGTCCGTCAAGTTCTTCGAGGGCGGCTGGGCCACCCTGCTCGTCACCGGCGCGGTGGCCGCCCTGGCCATCATCATTCGGCGGCACTACGACAAGACCTGGACCATGCTGAAGGAGCTGGACAAGCTCATCCCCGTGGCCGAGTCCGACACGCGCTTTCTGGCCGGGGCCGGAGACTGCGCAATGTCCGGCGCGGCCGATCCGGTCTGCGATCCCAACGCCAAGACCGCCGTGGTCCTGGTCAACGGCTACAACGGCCTTGGGATGCATACCCTGCTCTCCATCCAGCGCCTGTTCACCGGCGAGTTCAAGAACTTCGTCTTCGTGCAGGTGGGCATGGTCGACGCGGGCGTGTTCAAGGGCGTGGAGGAGATGGAAAGCCTCAAGTCGCACATCCAGGCCGACCTGGACCGCTACGTGCGCTTCGTGCGCAGCCGCGGCCTGCACGCCGAGGGCCTGAGTTCGGTCGGCGTGGACGTGGTGGAGGAGGTGGTCAAGCTGACCCCGGAGATCCGCCGCCGCTTCCCCAAGGCCATCTTCTTTGGCGGGCAGCTGGTCTTTGCCAGCGATACCTTCTTCACGCGCATGCTGCACAACTACATCGTCTTCGCCGTGCAGCGCCAACTCTACCGGGAGGGCGTGGCCTTCGTCATCATGCCCATCCGCGTCTAATCCCCCCGAAGGAACGCCGGGCGCCCTCCTCCACTCTCTATGAGGCACGCCGCGGCTCATCCCCGGCGCCGGACAGATCAAAGCCACGATGGGCCTGGATCTGTCCGGCGTCACCATTTCATGCCCGGCCAGCCGCGGCCCGGGCCGCTTCCCGGTGCAGGCGGCCCGCCCGCAGCACCGCCCAAGGGTTTGTTCCGGCCGCCTCCGGGCTTTACCCCAGGGCCCGGACGCGCTATGTGCCCTGCCTGGGACATCTCCCCGGAGCTTGAGCATGCAGCACCCCAAGACCAGCCCACCCCGCCCCCGAGGCTTCTTCAGGAGCTGCGCATGACCACGCCCGGAAACCGGTTCCTGGCGCGGCTGCCCCTGTTCGCGGCCTTTGCGCTCATGCCCCTGGCCGTGCTGGCCGGGCGCCTGGCCGGGCGGTCCGAGGCCTTCCGGCCCTATGGCCCCCAGGGCCTGGCCCTGTGGCTGGCTCTGGCCGGGCTGGCGCTCGCCGTCTGCCTGGGGCGCGGCGTCCTGGCTGAAACCCGTCAGCACCGGCCCGCCTGGCCCGGCCTAGCCCTGGCCGCGGTGCTCGGGACGGCTGTTCTGGCCGGGCTGCGCTACCTCTCCCCGGCCCTCAGCCAGGCCCAGAATCTGGCCCCGCTGCTGGACGAGCTGCATCTGCCTGCCCTGGCGCTCTTTGCCGCGGCCTGGGTCTGGAGCTTCGGCGCGCCCCCGCGCGAGGCCCTGGCGCGGCTGGGCGGCGGCCTGGGCGCCCTCGTCCTGCTCGACTTCCTGCTCACGGCCATCATGGCCCGGCAGGTGGTGCTGGGCGGCGGCCTGCTCCTGGGCGGCGGCCAGGCCGGGGCCGACACCCTGGCCTTTCTGCTCTGCCTGGCCCTCGCGGCCGGGCTGGACCGCGCCGAGGCGCACCAGCTGCGGCTGTCGCGCTGGCTCATCCTGGCCGGGCTTCTGGCCACCTTCTCGCGCGCCGGACTGGCCGCGGCCGGGCTCATCCTGCTCGTGCTGGAGCGCGGGCCGCTCAGGGAACGCCTGGCCCTGGCCTGCGCCTGCGTGCTGGCCATCTGGATGTCGCTGGCCCTGCCCTTGGCGCGCGCGCCCATCGGCGGCGACGAGCTGGACCTCGCCTGGCACCTCTCCGCCACCCTGGAGGCCCTGACCCAGGCCCCCGGCGCCTGGCTGACCGGCCTGCCGCTCAGTGAGCCCATGGCCCTGGCCCTGCCGGACGCCCAGGACCTGGGCGGACTGGACTGGGACCCCGAGTCCTCCGGGCTGCCCATCTCGGTCTACGACATCCCCTCGTCCGGGCTCAGGTTGCTGGCCGCCTGGGGCGCGCCCGGGCCGCTCCTGGTCCTGGCCACGCTGCTGGCCTGCGCCCTGCGAGGGCACCGGCGTGGCCACAGGCGCTTCGGGCTCGGGCTCTTGATCGCAACCCTGCCGGCCGCGGCCCTGACCCCGGTGCTGCACACCCCGGCCACGGCGGGCGCCCTGGCCCTGGCCTGCGCCCTGGCCTGGACGGAAACACCGGACGACAAACCGGACAACGCCCAGGACAACACCCGGCAGCGGCCCCCAGCCACGGGCTGCGGCCGGTGAGCCCCGGCTCCGGACACCAAACCACGCGAAGCTTGCGGAGATAGCACATGCCCCCACATTCCCGCCCCGTTGCCCTGCTGCTCACAGGACTGCTGACCGCTGGCCTGGCCCTGGCCCAGCTCCTCCTGCCCGCTCCGGCCCTGGCCGTCAACGACGACCCGGTGCTCCGGCGCATGGACACCGTGCTGGAGGAGAACGCGCGGCTGCGCGACGAGGCCTGGAAGTCGCGCAAGAGCCATGACCGCGAAGCCAGCCGCCAGGCCGACGAGGCGCTGAATGCCTCGGAGGAGCGCCTGGAGCGCACCCGGGCCGAGGCCCTGGCCCATGTGGCGGGCGTCAGCCCGGCCCAGGTGGAGGGCCTGCGCAAGGACGGCCGGTCCTGGGGCCAGGCCGCGGGCGAGCTGGGTGTGCACCCCGGCTTCCTGGGCGTGGGCAAGGCGCCTTTGTACGAGCCAGCCGCCGCGCGCAAGGCCCAGAGGGCCGAGGCAACGCCCGAGGGCCAGGGCGCCCGCACCAAGAAAAAGACCAGAAGCGCGCCCAAGGGCAAGGCCGCCAAGGCCCCTGAGACCAAGGTCAAGGAACCGGAACTCAAGGCCAAGGGCAAGGCAAAGGCCCCGGCCAAGGGCAAGGTTCGGCCCAAGGACAAGGCCGCGGCCAAGGACAAAACCAAGGACAAGACCAAGGCCAAGGCTCAGCCCAAGGACTAGGGGGGCCAGGGCAGGGCCTGAGCGCCTTGACTCGATCTCCTGGCCAAGCTACGTCTACGTAACGAGAAAAATGCGTACGCCGGTCGTGCATTACCTGCTGCTGGGCGCAGGCAAGTGCATGCCATGAACGGGGCCGCAAGGCCCCGTTTTCTTTGCCACCTGACCCGTCTGAGGACCCGCAACCTCCGGCCGGTGTGCATCTCCCCGCAGATTTCGTATTGACGCAACCTTGCACCCGACATACATAGCATATAAGATTGCGTGACTGACCGTGTTGCGTACAGCATCCAGCCACATCGGCTTGCGGCACAAGCGAGGAGTACCCCATGGCCCAGGAAATCGGCATCGCCAAAGTCGTTCAAGGCCAGATGACGGCCGTTGGAGCCGAGGGAACCCGCAGCTTGGCTGTCGACAGCCCGGTGTTCAAGGGCGATACAGTCACCACGGCCAAGGGCTCGGCCGGGTCCATCCAGTTCCTGGACAA
>JANXYI010000019.1 GCA_025350085.1 Deltaproteobacteria bacterium | reverse complement strand
TGACGCTCGTCTGGTGGAGCGGCCAGGAGCTGCAGCGCAAATCCGTGGAAAAGGCCCAGGAGGCCACCCAGCGTCTGGTCCAGGGCATGGCCGACGACCTAGAGCAGGTGGAGGAGAATGCCCGCGTCCTTTTGACCACCCTGGCCCAGGTGCCGGCCATCAGAAAGATGGACAGGAACGCCTCCACCGAGTTTCTGACCAAGCTGCACCCGAGCTATGCCAACCTCTCGCTCATCACCCCGGACGCCCGGGTCTTTGCCCTGTCCATCCCCTTCAGCGGCGTGGTGGACGTCTCGAGGCGCAAGTATTTCCAGGACGTCCTGCGCACACGGGAATTCTCCGTGGGCGAATACGCCATCAGCTACACCACCAAGCGCCCGGTGCTGCATTTCGCCCACCCGGTCTTCGACGACCACGGCAAGCTGGTGGGCGTGCTCGGAGCCACCTATGACCTCGCTTCCCTGGCCCAGGCCTTTGACGCTGCGGGCCTGCCCGAGGGTTCGGCCATGGCCCTGTCCGACTCGCGCGGAGTGCGCCTGTTCCGCTACCCTGATCCGGCCAGGTGGACGGGCCAGCAGGAGCCGCTCGGCCTCTGGGAGCAGCTGAACAGCCTGGGCGAGGAGGGCCTCACCGTGGGCACCGGGGCCGACGGGGTGCGTCGCCTCTACGCCATGAAGCGCATCCGCCGCCACAAGGACGACCCCTCGTTCCTGCTGGCCCGGGTGGGCATTCCGGAGGACAAGGCCCTGGGCGAGGCGCGCTTCATCCAGGCGCGCAACATCGCCTTCACCGGCACGGTGGCCGTGCTGGCCGGGGTGCTGGCCTGGGTGCTCGGGCACTTCCTGATCATGCGCCGCATGCACCTGCTCATGGACGCCGCAGGCCGCCTGGGCCAGGGCGACCTCAAGGCGAGATCCGGCCTGGGCCACCAGGAGGGGGAGCTCGGCCTGCTGGCCGAGGCCTTCGACAACATGGCGCTGGCGCTCGACGTGCGCGAGGCCGAGCGCGTGGAGTTCGAGCAGAAGCTCCGGCACCAGGCCCTCTACGACCACCTGACCGGCCTGGCCAACCGCACCCTGGCCATGGACCGCATCCAGCAGGCCCTGGAGCGCTTCAAGCGCCGCGACGACATCTTCTACGCCGTGGTCTCCATGGACCTGGACCGCTTCAAGGTCATCAACGACAGCCTGGGCCACGCCTTCGGCGACCAGGTGCTGGAGGCCGTGGCCCGGCGCATCGTGAACACCCTGCGCGGCCTGGACACCGTGGCCCGCTTCGGCGGCAACGAGTTCATCCTGCTGCTTGAGGAACTGGCCACCCCGGGCGAGGCCATCCGCATCATCAAACGCCTGCGCCAGGCCATCATGGAGCCGCTGATCATCGGCAACCGCGAGGTGCAGACCTCGGCCAGCTTCGGCATCGTGCTCTCGCCCAACACCTTTGAGCGGGCCGAGGAGCTCCTGCAGAGCACGGCCATCGCCCTGCACTACGTCAAGGCCAGCGGCCGGGGCCGGTTCAAGGTCTTCACCCCGCGCATGCTGGAGCACGCCCAGGAGCGCATGTCCCTCGAGCAGGAGATGCGCCAGGCCCTGGAGCGCGAAGAGTTTGTGGTCCACTACCAGCCCATCTGGGACCTCGCCAGCACGGAGATGGTGGGCTTCGAGGCCCTGGTGCGCTGGCAGCATCCCCAGCGCGGGCTGGTGGGGCCGGGCTCGTTCATCACCCTGGCCGAGGAGACCGGCATCATCCTCGAACTGGGGCGCGTCGTGCTGGAACGCGCCTGCAGGGATCTGGCCCGGTGGCGCGCCAACGACCCCACGGCGCGCAGCCTGTTCATGGCCGTGAACCTATCCAACAAGCAGTTCATGCAGTTCTCCCTGGTGGAACAGGTGGGGGACATCCTGAAGCAGACCGGCCTGCCCGCCGACCGACTCAAGCTCGAGATCACCGAGTCGAACATCATGGTCAACGCCGAGAGCGCGCTGGTCATGCTGCACCGCTTGAAGGCCCTGGGGGTGCAAATCAGCATTGACGACTTCGGCACCGGGTACTCGTCGCTGTCGTACCTGCAGCGCTTCCCGGTGGACACGCTCAAGGTGGACCGCAGCTTCGTGAGCCGCCTGGGCCTTGATCCGGAAAACCACGAGATCGTGCGCGCCATCGTGGCCCTGGCCCACAGCCTGGGCTTAAACGTGGTGGCCGAGGGCGTGGAGGAGAACGAGCAGGCCGTGATGCTGCACAAGCTGGGCTGCGAATGCGTGCAGGGCTTCTTCTTCTCCCGGCCGCTGGAGCACGACCGCGCCGAAGAGACCATCGGCCGCTGCACCACCGACGCCTAGCCGACCGCCAGAACGCTTGCCAGAACGCTTGGTTGCCCCCCGGCTGCGGGGGCTTGCTCCGCCGGAGGGACAGTGAACGGCACCCTGTACCAGCGTTTCATGGCCTCCACGCTGAGCCTGCGGGAACACCTGGCCGCGGCCCGCTCCATCATGGCCAACGAGCGCACCTTCCTGGCCTACCAGCGCACGGCCCTGACCCAGCTGGCCGTGGCGGCCACCTTCCTGCGCTTCTTCGACCACCCCGCGCTGACCGTGCTGGGCTGGCTCCTGGTGCCGACCTCGCTTGTGACCATGGCCCTGGGCCTGGTGCGCTACCTGCGCATGCGCAGGCTCATCCACCAGTTGGAGGACAGTGCCGGGCCCAAGGACGCGCCGCCGCAGTCCGCCGCAGAATAAAAAAGGCCCCCGGACTCGCCGGGGGCCTTGAAGACACGCACGTCAAAACGGTCCGCTATTCGCGTTCCAGCTCCTGCACTAGGCCGAGCAGGGTCTGGGCCTGCTCCACCAGTCCGGTCACGGCCGTGACGGCCTCGTTCATGGCCTCGGCGGTCTCCGAGGCGATGCGGTTGATGTCGTCGAGCGAGCGATTGATCTCGTCGCTGGCCGAGGACTGCTCGCCGCTGGCCGCCGCAATGGCGCGCACCTGGTCCGAGGAGCTTTCCACAAAGGACACGATGCCGGTCAGGGCCTCGCCGGAGTCCTTGGCCAGGCCCGTGGCCTCCTCGATGCGCAGCACGGCCTGGTCCACGTTGGTGATGTTGGCCCGGGTGCCCTTCTGGATGTCGCTGATGGCCTGGGCCACCTCCTTGGTGGCGGTCATGGTCTTCTCGGCCAGCTTGCGCACCTCGTCGGCCACCACGGCGAAGCCGCGGCCCGCATCGCCCGCGCGCGCGGCCTCGATGGCGGCGTTCAAGGCCAGGAGGTTGGTCTGGTCGGCGATGTCGTTGATGACGCCCATGACCTGGCCGATGCCGTCGGCCTGCTTGCCCAGCTGGCCCATGTTGGTCTTGAGCCCCTGGGCCTGCTCGTACACGGCCTGGATGGCCAGGACCACCTTGTTGACCACGCCCGCGCCTTCCTGGGCCTTCTGCTTGGCCTTGTCCGCGGCCTGGGCCGCCTGGTCCGCGTTGGCGGCCACGGTCAGCACCGTGGCGTTCATCTCTTCCATGGCCGTGGCGGTCTCGCCTAGGCGGTCCTTCTGCAGGTCCGAGCCCCGGCGCGAGGACTCGATGCGGCTGGAGATGTCGCGGCTGGCCTCGTTCATGGTCTCGGAGATGCCGCGCAGCCTGCCGGCGGCCTGGAGCAGCCCCTCCCTGGTGGCTTGGGCGGCGTGGGCCTTGGCGGCCTCGGCCTCGGCAATGGCCCTTTGGGCCACCTGGGTCTCCTCCTCGGCCAGCGTGCAGCTCTTCTCCGCCTCGCGGATCTTGTCGCGCATGGTGCCGACCATGCTCTCGATGGACAACTGAAGCTGGCCCATCTCGGCGGGGTAGCGCTCCTCGTCGCGCGCCTCCAGGTCGCCCGCGGCGATCCTGTCGGCCACGCTGGTGAGCTTGATGATGGGCCGCGAGATGATGCGCACCAGGAAGTACACGAGCCCGGCCAGGATCACGACCAGGGCCCCGACGAGCCAGAGGAGCTGCACGCGCAGCTCGTTGGCCTTGACCTGGATGTCGTCGGTGTAGAGCCCGGTGCCGATGATCCAGCCCCAGGGCTTGAACAGCTTGACGAAGGAGACCTTGGGGTACAGCTCGGTGGTGGCGCCGCCCTCCTTCTTGGGCTTGGGCCACTGGTAGGCCACGAAACCCTCGCCGGCCTTGTCGCAGACCTCCACAAAGGCCTGGAAGAGGTTCTTGTTGTTGCCGGGGAATGGTTCCTTCTTGCCCGCGGGGTTGTCACTCAGCCAGAAATCAGTGGCCTTGTTGAACTTCTCATTGTCCAGCACCTTGCCGTCCAGGGCGGGCACCGTGGGGTGCATGATCATGGTCGGGAAGGGCTTGCCGGTGTCGTTGATCCAAAAATACTCGTTGTTGCCGTAGCGCATGTTCTTCAGGCGCGTGGCCGCGCGCTTCTGGGCGTCCTCCAGCGGGAACTCGCCCTTGTCCACCCGGGCCTGGTACTCCGAGACGAGCGTGTAGGCCAGGTCGATGGTGTCGGCCAGGGAGCCCCGGCGGCTGCGCAGCAGGTCTTCCTGATAGTAGGGCATGAAGTAGAAGAAAATCAGGCCGATGAACACGGCCACCACGGCGGCGAACAGCCCGTACAGTTTGGCGGCTGTGCTGACGTTCTGGAGTCTTTCGCGAAGCATTGGGGAACCTCCTGCGGATGGGCTGGCGTGTAGCGCTCGCCACGCATCCTATCGGCCGGGCAGTATGCCGACTTTATCCTTCTTGATAGGATATACCTATAACAACGCTGCGCGTTTCATGCAAGGAGGGGGAGGGTACATATTTGGCCTCCCCACAGCAGCACCGGACGGCACACTGCGGCCGATTCTAGCGAAAGAACCGCACCGCACCCACCCACAGCGTACCCTGGCCCGGCTCGGTGCGGCCCGCGTCCACCCCGATGCGGATGTCCTCCATGCTGTCCGGCCGGAGCACCAGATCGCCGGGGGTCAGGCCCAGGCGCGCGGCCTCGGCGGGCCAGGAGCTCTCGGCCGCCAGGGACCGGAAGGGCAGGCGCAGGACCTTCCACTGCGTGCCCACATGGAAGGCGCCGAAAAAGCGGTCCTGGGCCTTGCGGTTGTCCGTGTTGGAGGTGGTGATGCGGATGATCCCGGCCAGGGGGCGGCTGGCGCGCACCGCGAACTCGATGCCGCGCGAGCGGTAGTGGTTGCGGTGCTCGCTTGAGCCCACGCAGGCGCAGGCTCCGGGGACCGCCTGGCCCAGGTCGAAGTCGATGCGGAAGGCGCCGGCTGGACCGGATGGGGCGGCCTCGACACCCGGCGGCCCGGCCTGGGCGTCCAGGGCGACCGTGAAGCGCAGCGGCCCAAAGTTGTTGCGCGCCAGCGGCCAGGCCGGGTCGCCGGGCACCACGGCCTCGTCCTGGGCCGACAGGGGCGCGAGATCGGCCGCCAGGGCCGGGCTGGACAGGCCCGGGATGGACAGGACGGCCAGCAGGCCGAGCAGGCACAAAAGGAAAAATCGGCGCACGGACACTCCCAACAGAGACAGGCTGTGGCAGCTCATAGCGTAGAAGCGGCGCAGGCTCAAGGCCCGGAGACCCAAAAGGGGGCAGCCCCCGCCGGAGGGAGCGGAGGCTGCCGGAGCGGGCCGGGCCAAGGCCGCGCAGGTGGCACATCTGCGCGGAAGGGGGCTCAGCCGAAGAAGTCGCGCACGTACTTGAGGGCCAGGAACACGATAAGCACAGAGAGCATCCACTTGATGTAGCGCGCCGGGATGTGCTTCTGGCAGCAGGCGCCCATGTACATGCCGCCCATGCCGCCGATGCCGAACAAAAAGCCCAGAAGCCAGTCCGGGGCCACGGACATGGTCGGGTAGAAGGGCGCGATGGCCTGATAGAAGGCCACGCCCGCCACCGAGGTGATGAAGGTGCCCATGAGCGCGGCCCCGGCCACGGTGTACACCGGCAGGCCGAAGAAGGACACGAAGAAGGGCGCGATGATGGCCCCGCCGCCGATGCCGTACACCCCGCCCACGATGCCCACGATGAAGGAGAGCGACAGGATGCCCCAGGTGGGCACGTCGTAGGTCTCGCCGTAGAACTCGTAGGCGATGCGCGTACGGGTGAAGCGCACCACGCGCACGGCGGCCAGCGTCTCGCCGTGGGCTTCGCTGGCCTTGGCCTTTTCGCGGAAGCGCGCCACCTGCTCCTGGAAACGCTTCTCCGCGGCCTGGGCCGAGGTCAGGCCGCCCGCGTTCTTGGCCGCGCGCATCTGCTTGATGAGGTCGCGCGCCATGCGCACGCCGATGTACAACAGCACGGCCGCGGCAAAGAGCTTGAAGTTCTTGGCGTCGGGCAAATACTGCACGCGCACGATGGCGCCGATGAACACGCCCGGCAGGGTGCCCACGATGACCACCCAGGTCAGCGGCCAGACCATGCGGCCCTCGCGGATGTAGCGCCAGACGCCGCTCGGGATGGCCACGATGTTGTAGAACTGGTTGGTGGAGCTCACCGAGGGGTTGACGTAGCCCAGCACGCTCATCTGGAAGGGTAGGAGCAGGAACGCGCCGGACACCCCGCCCATGGAGGTGAAGAAGGAGATGACGAAGGAGACGATGGGCGGGACCCAGGGCTGGACCTCGATGCCGGCGACGGTAAAGAGCATAACGGCCTCCTTTCTGGCGGACCGGGCGGCGGGCAGGCCCCCCCGGCCTCGCGCCCCGTGGTTGCTGTCACGAAATACCCTGTTCGAGTGACAATGGAATACCCCGCGGCAGGGGAAAAGTCACTTCTTTTCTGTCTGTTTTCTGACCAGCGCCAGACTTCCGCCCCCCTTGGCAGGGGATGCATTTCTCCGTATATCATATGGAACGCGCGCGCCATCGGGCCTCACAGGGGCCGCGTAACGGGGGAAATATTGGGCAGCACAGCACGACCTGACGGGCCAGACGCGGCGGCCAGTGCCGACGACACCCGGCCGGGCGGCCAGCGCGGGCTGGACGCAGTCCAGCGTGGATTAGACGCGCAGCAGCTCTCGGCCCTGGAACAGGCCTTCCGGACCTGGGTCGCGGCCGCGCGCCGCCAGACCGACCGCCTCTCGCGCCAGCGCCTGCTGCTCATCTTCCTGCTGCTGCGCGCAACCGGGGCGCGCCTGGGCGAGGTGCTGGCGCTGGACCCCGGCCGCGACCTGGACCTGACGCCCCTCGGCGGGCCCGACGGCAGCCCTACTGGCGGACAGGGACGGCGGCCCGTGGCCCGCTTCCGCTCCGGCGGGACCGTACGCGAGGTGCCCCTGCCCGCGGACGTGGCCGGGGAACTCCGCGCGGCCCTGGCCGACCCGCAGCTCACGGACAGCCTGGAAGACGGCCTGGCCCGGCTCTTTGCCATGGACCAGGGCCACGTGCGCCGCAAATTCTACGAGCGGGCCATCGAGGCGGGCCTGCCCCGCGAACTCGCCAGCCCCAGCGCCCTGCGCCGCTCCCTGGCCCGGAGCCTGGTGCGCCAGGACGTGCCCCTGCCCGTGGTCCAGCGCCTGCTCGGCCAGTCCTCGGCCGACCTGACCGCGGCCTTCTGCGACTACTCCGCGGACGAGGCCGGGCGCATCGTGGAGGACTACCTGAAGCGCGAGGAGCGCCGCAAGACCAGCGCACGCAACCGCTTTACCGGACAGATCACGCGGGTGACGCCCGGCCCGGTGGTGAGCCAGATCGAGCTGACCAGCCTGGGCGGGTTCAAGGTGGTGAGCGTGGTCACCCAGGAGAGCGTGGAGCGCCTGGGCATCGCGCCCGGCGTGCTGGCCACGGCGGACATCAAGGCGCCCTGGGTGCAGGTCTCGGCCGGGGCCGAGGAGCCCCGGTCCAGCGCGGCCAACCGCTACCCGGCCGTGGTGCGCCGGGTGCTGGCCAGCCCCGTTGACCCCGTGGCCGCCGAGGTGGTGGCCGAACTCTCCGACGGCACGCGGCTGGCCGCGGTGGTCACGGCCGAGAGCGCGCGGCGGCTGCGCCTCACCAATGGCGCGCCGGTCTGGGTCAGCTTCGGGGCCTTTTCCGTCATTTTGAACTTCGGGTAGGAATGAGGAAACCTCTATGAATGAATTCAATAAACACAAAATCGCCTTTTCCGTTGCCTTTCTTGCTGTCCTGTTCGCAATGAACCCAATCATAAAGGATATATTTTCTAGTGGGTTCACCGTTTTTGGTACGATGCTAAGCGTAAAACATCTTTACTACTTCGTGTCATGCGTATTTTCATTGTCTGTATATGCGTTTGGAATTCAGTTCCTCACCAATAAGGGTATTTCGTTCGCATCAAGTACTGGGAATTTATTGTATGCATTAGCCATCGCCGCTCCAATCCTCTATGTTTTTTTGTTCGCCGTTAGTCTAGTTATTGAATACGCCGGGACAAGTCTAACGTCTACATCTATACACGTATATATATCTGTATTCAGCGCAGTAATAAGCGCAATTTCTTCTATCCCTATTTATAAGTTTAAAAATTGGATCGGTGAGCGCGAGAAAGAAGCAGCAAGTGAGCAGTATGCAATGGAGGAATCTATTTTTATGAAGCGTGCTCAAGAACTGCTGCGTTCAAAGTATTATGACCTTGCTGTTGTGGAGGCATTTAAAGCCATTGAGGTCTCTGCAAGAAAGTTTCTATTTGAAAACAATATGCAATTCAAAGCAAACGCTTGGCTGACAAACAATGCTATCCAACAGGCATTGACCCCTGAACTTGCAGAATCTCTACAAATAATACGTAAAGCACGCAACCATGCTGCCCACGGCATTGAACCTATTCCTGCAGATGTAGCAAAAGAAGCTATCCCACTTGCTTCCAGAATCGTGGCAAGACTCAGTTCACAGCAGGACGTTTCTTAAGGATTGCACATAGGCTTTCCTACGGTCATAAAGACACTAGGCTATCGTGCCTGGGAGGGCTTATGACGAAAATACACATCCACGAGGCCCGGCTCTGGAAGCCGCTCAAGGACGGGGTCGTCCACTGCCGCCTGTGCAGCCACTTCTGCGTCATCAAGCCCGCTGAGCGCGGCCTGTGCGGCGTGCGCGAGAACCGGGACGGCAAGCTGTTCACCCTGGTCTACGGCCTGCCCGCGGCCATGAACGTGGACCCGGTGGAGAAGAAGCCGCTGTACCACTTCCTGCCCGGCACGCGCACCTTCTCGTTTGGCACCATGGGCTGCAACATGTCCTGCACCTTCTGCCAGAACGCCGACCTCTCCCAGCCGCCGCGCCTGGGCAGGAAAATCACCGGCCACAGCGCCGAGCCCGAAGACCTGGTGGCCGCGGCCCTGGAGAGCGGGGCGAAAAGCATCTCCTACACCTACTCCGAGCCCACGATCTTCTTCGAGCTGGTGGAGGACACGGCCCGGCTGGCGCGGACCCGCGGGCTGAAGAACATCCTGGTGACCAACGGCTTCATGAGCCCGGAGTGCCTGGACGCCTGCGGCCCGTCCCTTTCGGGGCTCATTCAGGCGGCCAACGTGGACCTCAAGGCCTTCACCGAGGACTACTACCGCGAGCGCTGTGGGGCCAGGCTGGCCCCGGTGCTGGCAAACCTCAAGCACATGCGCGAGCTGGGCTGGTGGATCGAGCTGACCACCCTGCTCATCCCGGGCCTGAACGACGACCCGGACGAGCTGTCCGCCCTGGCCGCCTTCATCAACACCGAGCTGGGGCCGGACACGCCCTGGCACCTGTCGCGCTTCCACCCGGACTACAAGCTGCTCGACCGGCCCGTGACCCCGCATGAGACGCTCATCAAGG
The DNA here is from genome assembly GCA_025350085.1 of Deltaproteobacteria bacterium. Classification (GTDB taxonomy): domain Bacteria; phylum Desulfobacterota; class Desulfovibrionia; order Desulfovibrionales; family Desulfovibrionaceae; genus Humidesulfovibrio. The sequence goes on along the minus strand of JANXYI010000019.1, from coordinate 1,807 downwards.
CGCGCGAGGTCGGCTGGGCCGCGGGCCTGCGCTACGTGTACATCGGCAACGCCTCGGGCCCGGGCTTCGGCGACACGGTGTGCCCGGCCTGCAAGGCCCTGGTCCTGGGCCGCGACGGCTTCCGCAGCCAGCCCGGCGGGCTGCCGGACGGCCAGTGCCCGGCCTGCGGCGAGAGTATCCCCGGGGTCTGGGCCTGAGCGTGCCGGGCACCTCGGCCGACGCCCCGGCCAGCCCCAGCCCGGCGCCCCTGCCCCTGCGCCTGCAGGCCCTGATCTTTGCCGCGGCCCTGCTGCCCCGGCTGGCGCACTACTGGTACGTGCGCTTAGGCCCGCTGGCGGGCCAGTACGTGCCGGACCTCTCGGCCTACCTCTATGTGGGCCAGAAGATCGTGGACTCGGCCTTCTTTTTCGTCCAGCCCATGATCATGAGCCCTGGCTATTCCCTGCTCCTGGCACCAACGCTGGCCCTGCTGGGGCCGGACATCCCGGCCTTGGTGCTGTTAAACGCCCTGGCCGACGCGGGCTCGGCCGTGCTCTGCGCGGGCCTGGCCGCCCGCATCGCGCCGCCGGGCCTCACGCGCCGGGCCGGGCTCCTCACGGGCCTGCTCTACGCCCTGTGCGGGCCGCTCCTGTTCTACGCCCTGCTGCCCCTGGCCGAGGGCCCGGCCATCTTCTGCCTGCTCACGGCCCTGACCCTGTTCTTCCGGGCGCGCACACGCGGGGATAGCGGCCCTGGCGGGAGCCTGGGGCTGTATCTGGCCGGGGCCATGTTCGCCCTGGCCGCGCTGCTGCGGCCCAACCTGGCCCCGGCCGCGCCGCTTTTGGCCCTGGCCTGGTGCCTGCCCGCCTCAACCTCCCCGCTCTCCGGGGGCACGCCGCGCCGGATGCGCCTCAAGGCGGCCGGGCGCTTCCTGGCCGGGATGCTCCTGGCGCTGGCCCCGTTCATGGGCCACAATCTGGTCATGGAGGGTCGGCCCACGCCCTTCGGGTTCCAGGGCGGCTTCACCTTTTACAGCGGCAATTTTGAAGGCGCCAGCGGCGTGGGCAACAGCCTGCCCGGCTTCAGCAACACGCCCTATCTGGTCATCGTCCAGGCCTGGGAGGAGGCCTCGCACCGCCTGGGCCGACAGCTCACCCTGGCCGAGGCCGACGCCTACTGGTACGGCCAGGGCGCGCGCTTCTTCGCCGAGCACCCCGGCGAGGCCGCGCGCCTGCTGGGCAAGAAGGCCCTGCTCCTGGTCAATGCCCAGGGCCAGGACGCCACTACGGACCTGGAGTTCTGCGCGCGCTTCTCGCCCGTGCCCGGCTGGCTTCCCCTGCCCCTGGGCCTGTGCTTTGCCCTGGCGGCCGTGGGCCTGCTGCGTTCCCTGTCAGGACAACGGCGCAGCCCGGAAGGCCTGGCCTGCGCGCTGGTCTTGGCCTGGGGCGCGCTGTCGGTGGTGCTCTTCCAGGTCACGCCGCGCTACCGCAGCGTGCTCTTGCCGCTGGTGCTTTGCTTCGCCGGTCCGGCCCTGGCCGAGCTGCCCGCCCTGCTGCGCCTGCCGGGCAGGCGTTTTTTCGCCCCGGCCCTGGTGCTCACCGTGGTGCTCGGCCTGGCGCACATCCCGCTCGACGCCCTGGTGGAATCGCCCGGGCGGCTGGCCCAGGAGAACGAGCGCCTGGGCCGCTACTACCTCATGACCGGGGAGCAGAGGCTCGCCCGCGAGGCCTTTGATGCGGCCATCAAGGAGGCTCAGGCCCAGGGCGCAGCCTCGGACTCGCCCTGGACCAAACAGCTGCGCCTCCTGCGCGCGGCCAGCCTGGCCCTG
>JANXYI010000354.1 GCA_025350085.1 Deltaproteobacteria bacterium | reverse complement strand
CTGGATCACGCTGTTCACGGCCTGCCGCCGGGCCTGGGCCGCGGCCTGCTGGTTGCGTGAGTGCAGTTCGGGCAAAAGCCTGCGCCGTCCGGCCAGGGTGGTCACGAAGCCGCTGGCCAGGGCGTCTTCCAGCAGTGAGTCGTAGAAGGCCTTGAGTACGCCCAGCTTCTCGAAGTAGCGGGCGATGAACTCTTTGGCCTGGTTCACGCTGATGGACAGCTCGCGCGCCAGCTTCTGCGGGCCCATGCCGTAGATGAGCCCGAAGTTGATGGTCTTGGCCCCGCGCCGCTCGTCCGGGGTGACCTCTGAGGCCTGCTTGTCGTAGAGCAGGGCCGCGGTGCGGCTGTGGATGTCCTGGTCCAGGCGGAAGGCCTCCATGAGCGTCGGGTCCTGGGAAAAGTGGGCCAGCACGCGCAGCTCCACCTGGGAATAGTCCGCGCTGACGAGCAGATGCCCTGGCGCGGCGATGAAGCAGGCGCGCATGCGCGTTCCCTGCGGCCCGCGGATGGGGATGTTCTGGAGGTTCGGCCCGGAGCTGGACAGTCGGCCCGTGGCCGTGGCCAGCTGGTTGAAGCGCGTGTGCAGGCGGCCCTCGGCGTCGGCCAGGCGCGGCAGGGGCTCCAGGTAGGTGGAGCGCAGTTTCTCGGCCACGCGAAAGGCCAGGATCTCCTCGATGATCGGGTGCTGGCCGGAGAGCCGTTCCAGCGCGTCGCTGCCCGTGGACAGGGCGCCGCCGGGCGTTTTTCCGGCGGGCTTGAGCCCGAGCTGTTTGAAGAGCACCTGGGCCAGCTGCTGGCTGGAGCGCACGTTGAGGGGGCCGCCCGCCAGCTCCTGGACGCGCGCGCCGTGGCGCTCGATCTGGCCGCTGACCTCGTCCAGGAAGCTTGCAAAGGCCGCGAAGTCGATGCGCACGCCGTGGCGCTCCATGTCCGCCAGCACGGGGATGAGCGGCAGCTCCAGGTCGCGCAAAAGGTCGGCCAGCCCGGCATTCTTGAGGCGTTGCTCCAGCCTGCGCATGAGCGCCAGCGCGGCCAGGGCCCGGGCCTCGGGATGCGGGGCAGGCTCGTCGGAGGAAATGTCAGTCAGGGCCGCTTCGTCCGCCTGGTCAGCCAGGGGTTCGGTGTCCTCGGCATCGGCCAGGGGCGTGTCGCCCAGGCCCAGGCCCTGACCAAGATGAGGCGCGGCAAAGAGCGACAGGCGCAGGCGCTCAAAGCTGTAGTTGCGGTCCTCGGGCCGCAGCAGGTAGCTGGCCAGGCCCAGGTCGAACCAGGCCCCGAGCGGCACCTGGCCCCAGGCTGGGCTGCGGCGCAGCAGGTCCTGCAGGCTGGGCGCGGCGATCTGCAAAGCCCCGGCCAGGTGCGCGGCCAGCGCCTCCTCCGGGCCGGTGTAGGCGATCTCTCCGGCCTCGCCGCCGACTTCGCCGTCCAGAGCAAGGCGGAAGGGCTGGTCAGGGCCATCGGGCGGCACTAGGCCCACGACCTTCCCGGCCACCAGGGGCAGGGCGGACGGGTGCGCCACTGTGCGCAGGGGCAGATCCCCGGCAGGACTGGGGCTGACCGGAGCAGGGGCGTCGGCCGTGCTTCCGCTGACCGGCCCAAAGAGCGAAAATTGGGCGGACCCCTTCGGCTGCTTCGCGGGCCGCGTTGCGGCGTCCATGGGCGGAACTTCCGCAGCCTCGGGCCGCTTCGCGGCGTTCACGGGCGGGATTGCCGCAGCCTCAGTCAGGGGGGCGGGCTGGGCGGCTAGGCCCTCGGGCGCAGCCCGGTCCTCCCAGGGCGGCGGGCCGGACCAGGCGGCTGTGGCAGCCTCGGTCAAAGTGGGCGGCGCTGGCGGTGCGGGGATCTCGCGCAACAGGCTCTTGAACTCGTAGGTGCGCAGGAACTCGGCCAGGCGCGCGGCGTCCGGCGGCTGCACGGCCAGGGTGTCCAGGCTCAGGTCCGGGCAGCTGTCCGTCTTGAGCCGGGTCAGCTCGCGGTACACGAAGATGTCGTCCACATGGCCTTCAAGTTTCTTGCGAAAGCTCTCGGGCAGCGTGTCCCCTCCGGCGAGATAGGCGTCGCGCACGGCCTCCAGGTCCGGGAACTCCTGGATGATCTTGATGGCGGTCTTGGGGCCCACGCCGGGCAGGCCCGGGATGTTGTCCGAGCTGTCGCCCATCAGCGCCTGCAGGTCCGGCCACTGCGCGGGCGTAATGCCGTTCTCGGACACGAAGTCGGCCAGGCCCGAGACCTTTTCGTTCTTGCCCGCCGGGTCCCAGAGGTACACGTTCTCGGTCAGGCACTGCTTGAGGTCCTTGTCCGAGGCCACGATGACCACGGGCCGGGTCTTGTGGTGCCGGGCGGCGAGCGAGGCGATGCAGTCGTCGGCCTCCACGCCCTCGCTCACCGTGAGCGACAGCCCGAGCAGGCGGATGGCCTCGCGCAGGGGCTCGATCTGCTCGGCCAGGCCCTCGGGCATTTTGGGGCGCTGCGCCTTGTAGGGCGTGTACAGCTCGTGGCGGAAGTTGGGGCCCTTGCCGTCCATGAAGAAGCCCAGGTATTTTGGGCGCTCGTCGCGCAAGATGCGCAGCAGGATGCGCAGCACGATGTAGATGGCGCCCGTGGCCATGCCGTCGGAGCGCTTGAGGTCCGGGAAGGCGTAGAAACCGCGGTACAGGAAGCTGGTGCCATCGACGAGGAAGAGCGGCTCGGAGCTGCCCAGGTTCAGACGGGTTTTGAGGGACATGCCTAGATCCGCTGGACGCTGGCGGTCTTGCCGCGCGAGAGTTTCTTCAGCACGAAGATCTCCGGGTCCTTGCCGTCCAGCGCGCTCATGGGCACCTCGGCCCGGGCCGCGCCCTTGTGGCCGCCCGCGGAGCCGATCTCGGCAAAGAGCGAGGCCGCGTACTTGCCCATGTCCTTGCGGATGCCGTCGCCGCGGAAGATGACCACCAGGGTGTCGCCGAACACGCCGGACACCGCGTCCCAGGAGATGGAGTGCACGCGCATGAAGAAGTCGGCCACGACCACGAGGATATCCGGGCTCTGCACCTTGCCCAGGTGCGCGGTGAGCCCCGAGCCGATGCGCCGCAGGTTGTAGAAGGCGCGCGAGAAGTAGCGCATCCACTCCAGGTGGTATTCGCTGCGCACGATGCGCGTGATGAGCGTGTGGTCGGCGTACTTGGAGAGGTACTTGAAGGCGTTGATGTCCGCGTCGATGAACTTTCTTTGGAAGCTCTGGGTGTCGGCCTTGATGCCGTAAACCAGGGCCGAGGCCAGCAGTTTGGGCGGCCGGATCTTCAGCCGCTGCAGGTATTCCGTGAGCATGGAGCAGGTGGCGCCGTACTTGGGCCGGATGTCGGTCAAGGGCGCGTGCACGGGCTTGTCCAGGCTGATGGGGTGGTGGTCGATGACGATGGAGTAGTTGAGCTTCGCGAGCTCCGGGTGGTGGTGCGGCTGGGAGTCCACCAGGGCGAAGCGGTCGTACTGGGCGATCAAGTTCGGGATGAGTCGGCGCGTGGGCACGCGCAAATAGCGGATCATGGCCAGGTTGTCCGGCCGCTTGATCTCGTTCACATGCCCGATGCCGATGTCGCGGACCTTGCGCGCGAGGATGGCCTTGAGCCCCAGGGCCGCGCCCATGGAGTCCGGGTCGGCGTTGATGACGATGAGCCAGCGCTCGTCCTTGTGCAGGAGCGCGAACAGGGTCTGGATCTTCTCGTCAATCAGCTTGGGGATCGCCATGTTCCGCCTTTTTCAGCACCAGCGGCAGGCCCGCCACCACGAGGTGCGCCTCGTGGGCCAGGGCCGCCACGGCCTGGTTCAGCCGTCCGAGCCGCTTCAGAAACGTCCTGGCCTCGCAGGAGCCCGGCAGGGGCGAAAACCCGATCTCGCAGGACACCAGGATGAGCTCCGGCCCTTTCCAGGCCTTCAGGATGTCGAAAAGGGCCTGGGTCAGGTCTGTCTCGCGCTGCTCCTGGATGCACAAATACAGCCAGAAATCCAGGCTGTCTACGAGCACCGCAGCGTAGTCCTTCTTAGCCTCCAGCAGGGCGCGTGGCAAGTCCCAGCCCACCTCGACCACGGGCAGGGCAGGTCGCGGCGGTCGCGGTGCCGGGCGATCTGCGTGCGGAAGGACAGGTCCTTGGCCTGGCCCGTGGCCAGGAACAGCTTCGGGCCGGGGTTTCTCTCCAGCAGGCCCAGGGCAAAATCCGACTTGCCGGACTTGTTGCCGCCGATGATGAGCACGG
>JANXYI010000347.1 GCA_025350085.1 Deltaproteobacteria bacterium | reverse complement strand
TGATTCCCCCCGGACCCCCTCATTTGGCGCCCGGCTCCTGCGGCGGGAACCGCCGCAGGAGCCGGGCGCGGACAAATGGGGAGTCCAGAGGGCCTCAGGCCCTTTGGTGGGGGTGCAGGGGGCAACGCCCCCTGCCAAGGTCAGGGGCGGAGCCCTGGGCAGCCCTTCCCTGCCGCGAGGTTTTGGAGTAGGACGTGCGCCATGAACCGCGCCGAAGAACTCACCCGGAATCTTGCCGCTGTTAAGGCCCGCGTGGCGAGAGCCTGCGCCCGCGCGGACCGCGACCCTGAGGCCGTGCGCCTGGTGGCCATCAGCAAGTTCCACCCGGCCAGCGACATCCTGGCCCTGGTGCAGGCCGGGCAGCGCGACTTCGGCGAGTCCTACGTGCAGGAGGCGCTGGTGAAGCAGGACGAGCTGGTGGGCCAGGACATCCTCTGGCATTTTGTGGGCGGCCTGCAGACCAAGAAGGCCAAGGCGGTGGCCGGGCGCTTCGTGCTTGTGCACAGCCTGGACTCCGAGAAGCTGGCCGTGGAGCTGGCCCGGCGCGCCGCGGATGCGGGCCTGCTGCAAAGCGTACTCATCGAGGTGAACCTGGGCGAGGAGCAGAAGGCGGGCGTGGACGAGGCCGAGCTGACGGAGCTGGCCGAGACGGTCCTCGAACTGCGTGATGGCGCCACGGGCCTGGACCTGCGCGGGCTCATGTGCCTGCCGCCGATGTTCGACGCGCCAGAAGAGGCCCGGCCCTTTTTCGCCCATCTGCGCGAACTGCGCGACGGGCTGTCCGCCCAGCTGGGCGTACCCCTGCCAGAGCTGTCCATGGGCATGACCGGCGATTTCGAGGCCGCCATCGAGGAGGGCGCGACCATTGTCCGCGTCGGCACCTCGATCTTTGGCGAGCGTCCCCCCAAAGCCTGACCGACGCCTTCCCCGGAGGCCTTGTGGCCTGAGCGCGGAGCCTTGTCCGGCCTTGCGTATCGCGGAACCGAATGCTAATCTGGCAGGTGCGCAGGCGCCTGAACTTTTGCCTCTGCGCCAACATCTGACCCCTGGACCACGGCCGCTGATGCATTGCACCCGCCCCTTGCCCCTGGCCGCAACTGCGGCCCCCATCCTCGCCCTGGTGCTGGTCCTCTGGGCCGCGGCCGCTTTCGCGCAGTCCCTGGTGCTCTCGAACCTCGTGGTGGACAACCAGGCCGGCACCCTCATGGCCCGCTTCGGCGTGGCCGTGGACGGCGTGGCCGAGATCACCGAGAGCCTGCAAAACGGCGCCACCCTGGGGCTGACCTGCAAGGCCAAGCTCAGCAAGAGCGGGGGCCTGTTCGCCAGCCCGCAGGTGGCCGCGGCCGAGATGACCAGCCGCCTCAAGTTCGACTCCCTGACCAGGGAGTATGCGCTGGTCCAGCCCGGCCGCGAGGCCCCGCTCAAGAACGCGCGCCTGGACGAACTGCTGCGCGCGGGCTGGGGCGAGCTGACGCTGGACATGGGCTCCTGGCGCATGATCGAGCGCGGCCAGGAGTACACCCTGGCGCTCGACATCCGCCTGCACCAGACCGACATCCCCAACTGGTTCCGGCGCACCCTGTTCTTCTGGTCCTGGGACGTGGCCCCCTCCACCACCTACCAACTGCACTTCAAGTACTGAAGCCGTCAGGCCGGGCAATAGACGCGCATGGACCAGCAGCATCCCGCCGCAGACCCCACCCCCCCCATCCGGTCCATGGCCCCGGACGAACGCGAGCGCACACGCCGCAGGCGCGAGGCAGCCATCGCGCTCATCGGCATTCTGCTCATCGTGGTCCTGACCTGGGTGGAGCTGAAGCTCCTGGGCGTCAATTCCTACCTCTTCCTCGGCCTGTTCAACCTGAACTTCATCCTGCTCCTGGTGGTGCTCTTCGTGGTGGCCAGAAACGGGGTCAAGCTCATGCTGGAGCGCCGCCGCAACGTGCTCGGCTCGCGCCTGCGCACACGCCTGGTGCTGGCCTTCATCTTCCTGTCGCTCGTGCCCGTGGCGCTCATGTTCTACGTCTCGGCCAAGTTCGTGCAGACTAGCGTGGACTACTGGTTCAAGGTCCAGGTGGAAGACTCCATGGAGCAGTCGCTCGAGATCGGCCGGAGCTTCTACCAGTCCGCCCAGGCCCGGGTGGAGCAGCGCGGCCGCGAGGTCATCGCCCAGGTGGCGGACAACCACTTCACCTGGGGCGGCAAGGCCATGGACGCCCACCTGCAGGATTCCTTGCGCGAGTATGGGCTGGCCGTCATCGGCGTGATCACGCCCGAGGGCCGCGACCAGAACAAGCACCCGCCCCAGGTCTTTGACCGCGTCTGGGCCGAGACCAGGGCCAAGGTCGATCTGGAGGACCTGAAGAAGAACCCGCGCTATGTCTCGGTGATGCTCTCAAGCGCCGGCAACGACCTCATCGTCGGCATCCTGCCCGTGGACGAGGGCAAAGCCGGTTTCCTGATCCTCGGCGAGAGCATCGGCGGCGGGCTCATGTACAAGCTCGACCAGGTGGTGCGCGGCCTGGACGAATACAAGAAGCTGCGCAAGCTTAAATACCCCTGGAAGATGAACCTGTACCTGACGCTCGGGGTCATGAGCCTGCTCATCGTGCTCGGGGCCTCCTGGTTCGGCTTCCGCCTGGCCAAGGAGATCAGCGCGCCGGTGCAGGCCCTGGCCGCAGGCACGGAACGCATCGCCCGGGGCGATCTGTCGGTGCGCCTGGAGGACACCTCGGGCGACGAACTGGGCTCGCTCGTGCGCTCCTTCAACCGCATGGCCGAGGACCTCGAGGCCGGGCAGGAGCGCCTGATGAAGGCCAATGAGCGCATGGCCCAGCAATATGAGGAGCTGGAGCGCCGCGGCCGCTACATCGAGGCCGTGCTCGACAACATCACCTCAGGGGTCGTCTCCACCGACGCGCTGGGGCGCATCGGAACCGTGAACAAGTCCGCCGAGGCCATGCTCGGCATCCGCGCCGACCAGATCCTGGGGCTCAAGGCCCAGCACCTGGTGCAGGGCGAGTTCTCGGACCTGCTCAAGGAGGCCCTGGCCCAGATCGCCAAAAATCCCATGGCCCAGTGGACCCGGCAGATCGAGCTGCCCCTGCGTGAGCGCAGCGCCCGGTTCCTGGTCAACGTGGTGGGTCTGTCCTCCGGAACGGGCGGGCAGGGGGGCCAGGGCGACGGCACGGGCCTGGTGGCCGTGTTCGAGGACATCACCGAGCTGGAGAAGATGCAGCGCCTGGCCGCCTGGCGCGAGGTGGCCCAGAGGATCGCGCACGAGATCAAGAATCCGCTCACCCCGATCAAGCTCTCGGCCCAGCGCCTTTTGCGCCGGTTCGGCCCGGAGAACAGCGACCCGGTCCTGGCGGAGTGCGGCCAGCTCATCGTGCGCGAGGTGGAGCGCCTGCAGCAGATGGTGGCGGAATTCTCGAACTATGCCAAGCTGCCCGAGCCGGAGATGCGCGTGGGCGACCTGAACGCGCTGCTGGAGGAGGTGGTGGGCACCTTTGCCACGGCCCACCGCGACATCGCCTGGGCCTTTGCGCCGGCCCCGGCGC
>JANXYI010000318.1 GCA_025350085.1 Deltaproteobacteria bacterium | reverse complement strand
GTGATCTCCTCGTCCAGGATCATGAGCGAGGCGTGGATGGTGGTCTCGCCCTCGCCCACGCGGCAGGTGGCCACCTCGTCGGCAATCTCGATGACTTCAGCGGGAACGGCTAGGCACATGGTTCTCTCTCCTGGGTCAGCGATCCGGGAACGGCCTTGAGGCTGCATACGCCCCCGGCCCTTTGTATCTCCTCCAGCACAAAGCCCATGAGCGCCGCCTGGCGCCCCAGGGCCACGTCCGAGAGACCCACATTCAGCGTGTGAAAATCCTTCGGCTCCATGCCGATGATCACGGCCTCGGGCCTGGTGCCCACAATCTCGCACATGATGAGCGTATCCACAAGGTCTGTCTGGTGCATGGAATCCTTGAAGGCCAGGCTCTTGCGCAGGTCGTCGCCGGTGAGGCGGTAGATGCTCCCGGCCTCGCCGTCGCCCAGCACCGCGTCGATGACGATGAGCTCGTCGCAGTTCAGGATGGGGTCCATGAGCCGGGTGCCCAGGGTGCCGCCGTCCATGAGGGTCACGTTGTCGGAGACATCATAGGTGCGCTCGAGCTCGGTCACGCAGGCCACGCCAATGCCCTCGTCGGTGAACAGAAGGTTGCCCACGCCCAGGACCAGGATACGTTTGGTGGAATCAGTCATGCCTACCCTTTGGCCCAAAGATTCAAAAAAGGACGGGAACCCGGCTGCCCGGATTCCCGTCCATACAGGATGCGTCTACGGTTTACAACACCTTGAAGCTGGCGGTCTGGCCGGTCTTGGCGTCGAGCACGTGCACGCCGCAGGCGATGCAGGGGTCGAAGCTGTGGACCGTGCGCAGGATCTCGACCGGGCGCTTGGGATCAAAGATCGGGGTGCCCATGAGGGCCTCCTCGACCGGACCCAGCTTGCCATTGGCGCAACGGGGGCCAAGGCTCCAGGTGGAGGGCACGACGAGCTGGAAGTTCTCGATCTTGCCCTTCTTGATCTTGATCCAGTGGGACAGGGCGCCGCGGGGGGCCTGCACAAAGCCGACGCCTTCGGCCTCGTTCGGCATCTTCCACGGGGTGTACAGTTCGCCGTCGCCACCCTTGACGTTGCCGACCAGGGCGTCGAGCCAGCCGTTCATCTGGTTGGCGATGACCAGGCACTCGATGCCGCGGGCAGCGGTGCGGCCCAGGGTCGAGAACAGGGCCTCGGGGCCAACGCCGAGCTTGCCGAGCACGAGGTTCACGGCCGCGACCGTGTTCTTCTCACCCTTGGCGTAGGCGACGAGCACGGTGGCCAGCGGGCCGGTCTCCATGGCTTCGCCGTCGTAGCGGGGGGCCTTCATCCAGGAGTAGCGGTCCTTGTCCTGGAGGTTGGTGTACTTGGGCTCGGTCACGCCGTTGAAGGGGTGACGGGCCTGGTCGCCAACGTACCAGCTGTGCTTCACATGCTCTTCGATCTTCTTCGGGTCCATGGCGCCGACCTTGGCGATGTCGCGCTTCATGATGACGCCGGGGGCGAAGAAGCGGGAGTTCAGGTCGTACTCGTTGGTCGGGAACTCGCCGAAGCTCAGGAAGTTGGTGGTGCCACCAATGCCCGCCCAGTCCTTGTAGAAGCTGGCCACGGCCAGCAGGTCCGGGATGTAGAAGTCACTGATGAAGGCGATGACCTCGTCGGTCAGGGCCTTGTACTCGGCGATGCGGTCGGGCTTCAGCGCGTCGTAGTTGGTGACGCCGCCGACCACGGTGAACTGGGTGTGCGGGTTCTTGGCGCCGAAGATCGCCATGGCGCGGGCAGCCTTGACCTGCATGTGCAGGGCGTCAAGGTAGTGCTTCACGGCCATGAGATCGGCCTCGGCGGGCAGGTAGTAGGCCTCGTTCTTCTTCTCGCCCAGGAAGTAGGCGTTGGTGAAGATGCCGAGCTTGCCGGAGGCGATGAGCGCGCCGACCTTGTCCTGGACGGCCTTGAACTGCTCGGCGGTCTCTTTGCGGCCGGCGGACAGGCTGTTGGACAGGGCAGCGGTCTTGGCGGGGTCGGCCTGCAGGGCGTTGGCCACGTTGACCCAGTCAAGGGCGTGCAGGTGATAGAAGTGCACGATGTGGTCGTGCAGGAACTGCGAACCCATGGTCAGGTTGCGCATCAGGGTGGCGTTCTTGGGGATCTTCACGCCCACGGCGTTGTCGACGGCGCGGGTGCTGCACAGGGCGTGCACGTAGGTGCAGACGCCGCAGGCGCGCTGGGTGAAGTGCTGGGCGTCGCGGGGATCACGGCCCTTGAGGATGATCTCCAGGCCGCGGAACAGCTGGGAGCTGCTGCGCACGTCGACGATCTTGCCGTTCTCAACGGTGGCGTCGATGCGCAGGTGGCCTTCAATACGAGTGACCGGGTCGACGATGACCGGGCCGGAGTAGGTGCTCTTGGGCGTTACCTTGGCCGGGGCGGCCTGGGGTTTGGAACCAGCCATATTATGTCCTCCTTGGAGTGAGTGAAAGCGTCATGTTGCTGTAAAAGACCGGCGCTAACGTCCGGCCAGGCCTACTTCTGCTCTTCGTAGAAGGGGCTCATGGTGTCCCAGAACTTGGGCTCGCTGCAGCCGATGCAGGGGTGACCAGCCTGAACGGGCCAGTTCACGCCAACGCCCTTGTCCAGGGGGTTGAACTTCTTGGTCGGGCAGTTGTTGTAGGTATAGGGGCCCTTGCAGCCGAGCTTGTACAGGCAGTAGCCTTTCTTGGCCTCCGCGGAGTCAAACGACTTGGCGAACATGTCCTTCTCAAAGTACTTCAGGCGCTCGCACTTGTCGTGCACGGTCTCGCCGTAGAAGGCGACGGGGCGCTTCAGGTCGTCCAGCTTGGGCAGCGGTGCGCCCTTGGTGACGGTCATGATGGCCGCGACCACGGCGCCGACGAGGTTGTACGGGTTGGGCGGGCAGCCGGCGATGTTGATGATGGTGGCCTTGGGGAAGACTTCGGTGAAGCCCTTGGCGTCGGTCGGGTTCGGCTTGGCCGCCTGCACGCCGCCGAAGGTGGCGCAGGTGCCGTAGGCGATGGTCGCCAGGGCGCCGGGGATGACCTTCTTGCAGATGTCGATCATGGTGTGGCCGCCGACCATGCCGTAGATGCCGCCGTCCTTCATGGGGATGCCGCCCTCGGCCACGCAGAGGTAGGGCTTCTTCATGGCGTCGTGCAGGGCCTTCTCGGCCATTTCGCCTGCGGCGGCCATGATGGTCTCCTGGTACTCGAGCGAGATGACGTCGAGGATCAGGGTATCGATGTAAGCAGTCTTGCCGTCGATGGACGCCATGCGCAGAATGGACTCGGAGCAGCCGGTGCACTCAGCGTTGTGCAGCCAGATGACCGAGGGACGGTTGTCGGCGGTGAGAGCGGCAGCAACCTGCGTCGCGAAAGCCGGGCCCATGCCCATGGCCGCGGCGACCGTGCCGCAGAATTTCATGAAATCACGACGGGAAACCCCACGCTCTTCAAGGCGTTTTTCGGCGCCGGGCAAGCCATGTCCTACGGAAACCTTCATACAACACCTCCAGATTATGATGATACATGACGGGAACGCCTTGCAAACTCTCAACTTTGAAACCGCGTGACACGAAAAGCTGAACCGTGCCACACTTGCCATACGAATCCTTTAAAATTCAGCAAGCGAAACAATAGTTTAGCTGTGAAAGCCAATACACTGGTCCCTGGACAATGGCAAGGGGGGAAAGCAAAAAAACCGCAACGCAATCACCACACAAAGAGTTGGCACCTAAGGTATCACGCTGAAATCAAAACATATCCGCGAGGACGGCACAGGCGTATTGACCTGCTCCCACGGCTGCGGCAATAGTCACCAGGGAGGCAAAATGACCACGCAGAACCCCCTGCCCCGGCGCAGGCTCCTCATCGCCCTGGACCGCCCAGGCGGAGACACGCCCCTGGTGTCCGTCCTTCTGCCCGACGGCGCCGCGGTCTTTCCGGACATCCTGCCCGCAGTGCGCGCCGTGGCCGACACCCTCCAGGACGAGGCCCGGCGGACCGTGGCGGAGCTCGGCCAGGCCGTGACCTGCCACCTGGGCTGCGACGCCTGCTGCCGCCACCTGGTGGTGCTGGGCGAGGCCGAGGCCCTGGCCCTCTTGCGCACCCTGCGCGGTCTACCCGAGCCCCGGCGCCAGCAGGTCCTCGCCCGCTTCCAGGCCGGGCTTGCGCGCCTGGAGTCCGCCGATCTTCTGCCGCGCCTGTTCGCGGTGTTCACCCGGGAGGCCCACGACTGGCGGCACGTGGCCGAGATGCTGGCCGCCTACTGGGAGCTGGCCATCCCCTGCCCCTTCCTGGAGGACAAGGCCTGCGGCATTTACGACGAGCGCCCGCTCACCTGCCGCCAGTACGCCATGACCTCGCCCCCGGCGGCCTGCCTGGACCCCTTCGGCCCCCAGGCCAGCCTGGTCAAGGTGCTTCCGCCCGTGGACCTGGCCGGGGCGGCCGCGGCCTTTGACGGCGAGCAGGCGCACGCAAGCCGGGTGCTGCCGCTTTTGCTCTGCCTGCTGCTCGAGCCAAGGCTCGGCCGGCACGGCTTCCCGATCCTGGAGCCGCTGCCCATGCTGGACCGGTTCCTGAAATTCGCCGCAGGCCACTACTCTCGCAAGGACCCGCCCCCCAACCCTCAGGCAAAGGAATATCCGTGAGCGTCATCGTGGATCTCGCCCTCTTCCCCCTGGACCAGGGCCAGGGCGTCGGGGCCTACGTGGCCCGGGCCGTGGCCATCATCCGTTCAAGCGGCCTGGCCCACCAGCTGAGCCCCATGGGCACCTGCATCGAGGGCGAGTGGGACGAGGTTTTGCCCGTGGTGGACCGCTGCTTCAAGGCCCTGGCCGCAGACAGCGACCGCGTCTACCTGACCATGAAGGCCGACTGGCGGCGCGGGCGTACGGGCGGCCTGGCGGCCAAGACCGCGAGCGTGGAGCGCGCCCTGGCCCGGGCCGACACGGACAGGAAGGAGGACAAATGAGGAACATCGTCTGCCTGCTGGGCAGCCCCAGGACCAAGGGCAACAGCGCGGTCATGGCCCAGGCCCTGTGCCAGGCCGCC
>JANXYI010000307.1 GCA_025350085.1 Deltaproteobacteria bacterium | reverse complement strand
CCCTCAGCTCGCGCACCTTGTCCAGGCAGAAGGGGATGAAGCTTTGCCCGCCAAAGCCCGGGTTCACGCTCATGAGGAGCACCATGGACAGCTGCGGCAGCAAGTAGCGCACGACCTCAAGCGGCGTGGCCGGGTTGAGCGCCACGGCGGGCTTGGCCCCGGCCTGCTTGATGGCCGCGCAGCAGCGCTCCAGGTGATGCGTGGCCTCGGCATGCACGCAGATGAGGTCGGCCCCGGCGCGGGCAAAGTCCTCGACGTAGCGTCCCGGCTCGTCGACCATCAGGTGGCAGTCGAAGAACAGGCTCGTGGTCTTGCGCATGGCGGAAATGACCGGCGGGCCAAAGGTGATGTTCGGCACGAATGAGCCGTCCATGACGTCCAGGTGCGCCCACTTGATGCCAGCGCACTCCAGGGCGGACAGCTCCTCGGCCAGGCGGGCGAAGTCACAGGAGAGCAGTGAGGGCGAGAGGATCATGCGGGGCTCCTTGTCGATGGTGCACGGCTCGTTGTCGATCTGACGGCCTGGGGCGCGGCTATTCGCCGCCCATGTTGAAATCGACCTTGATCTTGAACAGGGTGCTGGCGGGCAGGTTCATGACCGCAACGCCGGTCTTCTCGGTGATCTCGGCCAGGATGGCCTCGATGGCCTCGGCTGTGGGCGCGATGAGCGCGAACCAGACGTTGAACTGGTGCGCGCGCAGGTAGTTGTGCGTCACGCCTGCGTGCCTGTTGACCTCGGCCACGAAGAGATCGAGCTTGTCCTCGGGCACCTCGGCCCCGCAGAGCGTCGAGCTCCAGCCCAGCTGCCGGGAGCCGAAATTGGCGCCCATGCGCCGGATGACCCCCTCGGCCTTGAGGCGGCGCACCCGGGCCAGGACCTCGCTCTCGGTCAGGCCGACCTCAGCGCCCACGGCCGCGTACGGGCGCGAGGCAAGGGGAAAGTGCGACTGGATGATGTCCAGGATCTGCTTATCGTAGGAGTCCATCAGGCCCCCTGCTTCGCCAGTTTTATGGGCGTGTGCGAGCAGAGCGGCTCCTCGCGCAAATAGCCCCCGCGCATGGTGGCGGCGCGCGCCCGGCAGCCGCCGCAGACCTTCTCGTATTCGCAGACCCCGCACTTGCCCTCGTAGACCTTGGGGTTGCGCAGGTTCAGGAACTGGGGAGAATTCTTCCAGATCTCCGGAAACGGCGTCTGGCGCACGTCGCCGCAGTCCAGGTCCAGGTAGCCGCAGGGCTGCACAATGCCTGCGTGCGAGATGAAGCAGAAGCCCACCCCGCCCAGGCAGCCGCGACTTACTGCGTCCAGGCCAAAGGTCTCGAAGTTGACCGGGGTGCCGTCCTCCCTGGCCCGCTGGCGCAGGATGCGGTGGTAGTGCGGCGCGCAGGTGGCCTTGAGCTGCATCTTCGTGGTTTTGCGGAAGTCGTAGAACCAGTTGAGGACTTCCTCGTACTCTTCGGCAGTGATGACCTGGGCGCCCAGCTCGGCCGCGCGGCCCGTGGGCACGAGCAGGAAGATGTGCCAGGCCGAGGCCCCGAGGTTCTCGGCCAGGTGGAAGATCTCCTTGAACTGGTGCAGGTTGTCTTTGGTCACCGTGGTGTTGATCTGGAACTCCAGACCAGCGGCCTTCAGGTGCTCGATGCCCTGCATGGACGAGGCAAAGGCGCCCGCCACACCCCGGAACTCGTCGTGGCCCGCGGCGTCCGGCGCGTCGATGGAGATGGAGCAGCGCTCGATGCCTGCCTGCTTGATGCGCCGGGCATTCTCGGCCGTGAGCAGCGTGCCGTTGGGCGCCATGACGCAGCGCAGGCCTTTTGATTTGGCGTAGGGGATGAGCTCGAAGATGTCGTGGCGCATGAGCGGCTCGCCGCCGGTGAAGATGATGATCGGGCTGCCAGCCTCGGGAAAAGTGTCGATGAGGGCCTTGGCTTCTTCCGTCGAGAGCTCGCCCTCGTAGGGCTCCAGGTGCGCCTCGGCCCGGCAGTGCTTGCAGGCCAGGTTGCAGGAGCGCGTGACCTCCCAGGCGATGAGCCGGAGCTGCGGTACGCCGTCCGTGGGCGCGTTGATGGGGTGCTGGCCGGGGTGCTGGCCGGGATGATCACCCGGTTTGCCGCCCGGATGTCCGCCCGGGTGTCCGGGATGTCCTTGGGAATGCTCGTGCATGCTGCCTCTAGGTATTGAGCCAGCCGAGGACGTCCTCGGCGTGGTACGTCAGGATGATGTCCGCACCGGCGCGCTTGAAGGAGGTCATGGTCTCCAGCACCAGGCGCTGCTCGTCGATCCAG